>NZ_JRPT01000001.1:0-150813 GCF_000762865.1 Prevotella sp. S7 MS 2
CTTCTACATATTATATATGTGTAATCATTAATCGTTCTCAGGACGAAGTTTGCGTACTGTCATACCTGCTTGCCACATCTCCTTATTACGCATTGCCTCCAATTCCTTGTTCAATTTCTCACGATAATCGGGCTTAGAATTGCTGTCGATAGAGATTTGAGCCTCGTTACCGGTCTTCACAGAGAGATACAACCACTCCATAACAGGCTTGATCGCTTCACGGAAACGAGGCGCCCAATCGAGCGCACCACGCTGTGCTGTAGTCGAACAGTTGGCATACATCCAGTCCATACCCTTCTCACCAAAGAGCGGCATCAGACTCTGTGTCAATTCCTCTACAGTCTCGTTAAAGGCTTCAGAAGGAGAATGCCCATGCTCACGGAGCACTTCGTACTGTGCTTCCAACAAGCCTTCAATAGCTCCCATCAGCGAGCCACGCTCACCGGTAAGGTCGGATGTAGCCTCACGTTGGAAGGTTGTCTTGAACAAATAACCAGCACCAATACCAATACCAAAAGCAATTGTCTTCTCTTCAGCATTGCCTGAAGCATCTTGATATACCGCATAAGAACAGTTCAAACCGCGACCTTCGAGGAACATTGTACGCAAAGAGGTACCAGACCCCTTAGGAGCAACCATGATAACATCGACATCTTTAGGTGGAACAACACCTGTACGATCCTGCCAATTGATAGCAAAACCATGTGAATAGTACAAAGTCTTGCCTGCTGTCAGGTAAGGTTTGATTGTTGGCCATATCGCAATCTGACCGGCATCTGAAAGAAGCATGCAAATAATAGTACCTTTCTGGGCAGCCTCTTCAATAGAGAATAGAGACTTACCCGGAACCCAACCATCAGCTACAGCCTTATCATAGGTCTTACCTTGACGCTGTCCGACGATGACATTGAATCCATTATCACGAAGATTACCAGCTTGACCGGGTCCTTGAATACCATAACCTATCACGGCAATCGTTTCATTCTTCAGTACTTCACGTGCTTTTTCTAAAGAGAATTCTTTGTTGGTGACAACAGTTTCTACTACGCCACCGAAATTCATTTCTGCCATATAACTTTGTCATTTATGCGATAGGATACTGCTATCGCGGTTATCTTTTATATAATAAGTTCCTTTATGAGCCTTTATTGCACGCAAAGGTAACATTTTATAATAAAACTACAAAATTTTATTTCAGTCTTTCACAAATTTAACCTTACACCTACAAACTTCGATTCTATCATCCTCTGGCGGTGTCAATTTGTTCACACTGATATTAAACTCGCCCTCTGCCACTTGCTCACGATAAAGTTCCAACTGATCTCCTTGATGACTTTCAGCCACATAAGCAATATCCAATCGATGCAAACGCCGACTCTTATAGTAGCCAAGAGGGAATAAATCGAGGATATGTTCGATGTATTTGACACTGTTAATGTGGCCGTTCATGTCCACATCACTGTACAGTGTATCGACGGTTCTTATTAGTTCCGGGTCGCTACCCATCTTCACTCGTGAGCTCTTATCAATAGGACAAGACTTCTCTGATTCTATATATTGGCTTATCAAACCATCACGAACGGAGAAGATATCAGTCGGTTGTCGAGTATCAGTATCTATCATTGCCCAAATACTTCGGCCATATCCATACACTTTATCATCGGCACCTACTACCTTAAAGTTTCTACTCGTAAAAAACTTCATGGCACTTTCGACCCATGTTTCCACAAAAAACTTATCATAAGCCTGTGGCATTTCCTCCATTTCAATGGCTAAACGAGACAGTACCCAAGTCTTATGTATAGGGTTAAGATAGGTCATTCCATAGCCACGATCATTGCTATGGAAATCTGCTGCATTCAACATGTGATTGCCCAAATGCCCCATGAACAGGTGATGAGAGAAGTCACAATGAAAGGGTTCAGCCAAAAAATCGTATCGTCCTACCTTACTAAGCATGTCCATCTTGCTCCTGTAAAAAGTCAGAAATAGGCTCTTCAAAACTGCGTGTCACTGCAATACGTCCCGAACGAGTATATTGAAGCAAACAATTGAAGCCATCCAATATCGCAAACAAATCTGCAATCTCTTCTGTCAAACCTGCTAATAGCACCGTACTATACGTTGGATTCACCTCCATCATACGTGCATTGTGCTTACGGATGGTTCTAGATACCTCCGGATTTTCCATCAATACAGGTGTCGAAATCTTAAACAAAGCCACTTCATGAATGAACAAATCATCATCGGTATAATAGTCTGCCTTGACAACATCAATCCTATTCTCTATTGCTTTGGTAATTTTCTTAATCTGCGCATCATCACTCCAGACCGTAATCGTGTATTTATGGATACCCTTAATGCTCGAAGCCGACACGTTAAGGCTCTCAATATTCACCTGACGACGAGTGAATACAGCAGTAATCTGGTTTAGTATACCGGCTATATTTTCTGAATATACCAGTAAAGTATATAATTTCTTTTCGTTGTCCATATTGCTTTTTGCTTCTATCAATAACCGGTTATTCATCTATTCCCAGTATCATTTCGTCGACACTCTTACCCGGAGGAGTCATTGGCATGACATTATCTTCCTCCCTCACAGCACATTCTAGCAGATAAGGGCCGTCCGTTGCCAACGCCTTAGCTACTTTCTCACGAAGTTCTTTGCGATCGACGACCACATCATACGGGATGTTATATGCCTTACAAATGTCTTCATAATGTGGATTTAGCATCTTGGTAAAGCTCTTACGGTGATTGAAGAACATATCTTGCCATTGGCGAACATTCCCCAAATAGTTATTGTTTAACAAGAACATCTTAACCGCTGAGCCCTGCTCCATAATTGTTCCAAACTCTTGAATACTCATCTGTAAGCCACCATCACCCATGAAAACGCACACCGTACGATGCGGTGCTCCGAACGTAGCTCCAATACCTGCGGGTAGTCCAAAGCCCATTGTACCAAGTCCACCACTGGTTACTATTGACCTCTTCTTATTGTATTTGAAGTATCGACTAGAGAACATTTGGTTCTGACCTACATCATTTACCAATACAGCATCACCTTTAGTTTCCTCCGCTACCACATTGGTAACCTCGCCCATCAGCAACGGTCCCTCTGTAGGATGAATAGCCGGCTCAATGACTTTGGTCATTTCCATTTCATCAAACTGCTTGAATGACTCTTTCCATTCGACATGTGAGTTCTTTTTCAACAATCTAGTTATAGCGGGAAGCGACATCTTACAATCGCCAACTACAGCCACTGTTGTTTTGATATTCTTGTCTATCTCCGTGCGATCAATATCCAAATGGATTATCTTTGCTTGCTTGGCATAAGTCGATGGCAATCCTGTTACACGGTCACTAAATCTCATTCCAATAGCAATCAGCACATCACACTGTTGCGTTTGCATATTCGGAGCATAGTTACCATGCATACCTAGCATACCCATATTCAAAGGATGATCAGTCGGTAATGCCGACAATCCCATCATGGTACGTCCCGTTGGGATATCAGCCTTCTCTATAAACTCAAGCAATTCACTTTGAGCGCCACCCAATTCTACTCCTTGTCCGACAAGCGCAAATGGTCTTTTACTTGCATTGATAAGCTCAGCTGCCGCCGATACAGCCGCTTCGTCAATATGAGGATAAGGTACATACGAACGAATATGGTTCACCCGAACATCTTCCCATTCGCATTTATGGGTCTGAGCATTCTTCGGGAAGTCCAAAACAACAGGGCCGGGACGACCTGAACGTGCGATATAGAAGGCACGACTAACAGCCCATGCCACATCTTCGGGACGCTGAATCTGATACGCCCATTTCGTTATTGGCTGGGCAACACCTACCAAATCCACTTCTTGAAAGGCGTCTGTACCCAATGCTCCCACTGCTACCTGTCCGGCAATCACCACAATTGGCGTACTATCCATCATGGCATCGGCCACTCCTGTCAGCGTATTCGTAGCACCGGGACCACTTGTTACCAAGCAAACACCCACTTCACTGCTTACACGAGCAAATCCTTCTGCGGCATGAGCAGCAGCTTGTTCGTGACGCACAAGGATGTGATCAAACATCTTTTTCTCGCCACGTGTATAGTCATATAAAGCATCAAATACGGGCATAATGGCTCCACCGGGATAACCAAATATGGTCTTTACACCTTCATTGTGCAAAGCTCGCATGAGAGCCTCAGAACCTGTTATTACTTCTTTCGCCATAATCTATTTCCTAAACTTAATCTATCATTCTTACTCCGCCTTTATCTGCCGAACTAACACTTTGCGCATAAGCCTTTAATGCTTTGCTAACCACACGGTTACGTCGTAGTATTTGCTGTTCACGAGCGTCAAGTTCTGCATCCGAAAGCTTCACATTGATCGAGCGAGATGGTATATCTATTACAATAATATCGCCATCTTTAATCTTTCCAATGTTTCCTCCGGCAGCCGCCTCAGGCGATATGTGCCCGATACTTAGTCCGGATGTGCCGCCCGAAAAGCGTCCATCGGTAATCAGCGCACACTCTTTGCCCAAATGCCGACTCTTTATATAAGAGGTGGGATAAAGCATCTCTTGCATTCCGGGACCACCTTTGGGGCCTTCATGTGTTATCACCACGCAATCTCCCGACTTCACCTTACCGCCCAAGATACCATCGCAGGCATCATCTTGAGAGTCGAATACCACGGCCGATCCTTCAAAATGCCACAAGCTGGCATCCACTCCGGCAGTCTTAACCACACATCCATTTTGTGCAATATTTCCAAACAAGACAGCCAGACCACCATCTTTTGTATAAGCATGGGCTATATCGCGGATGCAACCATTGGCACGGTCGGCATCCAAACTCTCCCACTGCGTGTCTTGACTACCCATTTGTGTAGAGAACCGATGGCCCGGAGCACTTCGATAAATACGATTAGCTTCCTCATCGACAGACTCACCTGTAATGTCATATCGTTTCATTTGCTCTGCCAAAGTCTTACCATCCACGCGCTTCACTTGCCCATCTATCAATCCGGCTTTCTCTAATTCGTTCAAGATTCCAAGGATTCCACCGGCACGATTGCACTCCTGTACACTGTATTTCTGGGTGTTAGGAGACAATTTACACAAACAAGGCACACGACGACTCAGCTCATCTATATCCTTCATCGTGAAGTCTACTTCACCTTCTTGAGCCACAGCCAGTAAGTGAAGTACAGTATTTGTACTTCCACCCATGGCGATATCGAGTGCCATAGCATTGAGGAAAGCTTGGCGAGTAGCGATATTACGTGGTAAAACACTCTCATCACCATCCTCATAATAAGCCATTGCATTTTTCACAATCTGACGTGCTGCGTCTTTAAACAAGCGAATACGATTCTTATGCGTAGCCAATATAGAACCATTACCGGGTAGAGACAAGCCGATAGCTTCGGTCAATGAATTCATAGAATTGGCCGTAAACATGCCCGAACAACTGCCACATCCCGGGCATGCTGACTTCTCTATTTCCATCAAGTCGGCATCGCTTACACTCTCATCACCGCCATTAATCATGGCCGTAATGAGGTCGGCATTCTCCCCTCTCCATCGTCCTGCCTCCATCGGTCCGCCCGAACAGAAAATTGTAGGAATGTTCAAACGCATCGAAGCCATCAGCATTCCCGGCGTCACTTTATCACAGTTTGAAATGCAAATCATGGCATCGGCCTTGTGAGCGTTCACCATATATTCTACAGAGTCGGCAATAATATCGCGCGAAGGCAAGGAATACAACATACCATCATGCCCCATAGCTATTCCGTCATCTATAGCAATAGTATTGAATTCGGCAGCATAGCAGCCCATAGCCTCAATCTCTTGCTTGATAATCTGGCCAATCTCATGCAAATGAGTATGCCCGGGAACAAACTGCGTAAAGCTATTTACGATAGCAATAATGGGCTTTCCTATCTGCTCGTGTTTCATACCGGCAGCTACCCAAAGCGCTCTTGCACCCGCCATTCTTCTACCTTCTGTACAAACAGCACTTCTCAACTGATGTTTCATTGTATATACTTGTTCGCTATAAATCCAATATTTCAAAAAAGCCTTGCCAACAACTATATCGAAGACAAGGTATATAAAATTGAATACAAAGATAAATAGTTTTTGTGTAACGGCCAATAAATAGTACGCTTATTTTGGGAATTATTATTTAATTCGTAAGTTATACAGGGCTTATAGTTTCGTTTTTAAAGTTATTAGACACATATTCTTAACTATCAAGTTGTCATTCAATACTTTCATAGGAACCTATACAACAAGAAGAAGGGATATACCTATATAGGCATACCCCTTCTTTATCTTAAATCAGTAATGTTACTGTTGATTACTTCGTCTTAGCATTGTCGTTGAATGTAGCAACACGGTTGAACTCTACCTGCTCGAAAAGCTTATCGGTAGCACCCATACCCTTGGTAGTCAAACGGCTAGCTGCAATCTTATACTTCTTAATAAGTGCAGTCTTAACAGCCTCAGCACGAGCTTCAGAAAGCTTTTGGTTCAACTCTGCAGAACCCTCTGGAGAAGCATAACCCTTAATCTCCACGTTTGCTTCAGGATGATTCTTCATATAAGAAGCAATCAGTTCGATAGGAGCATACTGTGCTGGATCGATAACACTCTTACCTTGACGGAACAAAACAGTAGGCTGTAAGTTGGTAGCAGTAACAGGCTTCACATACTTAGGCTTCTTGTTGCAAGCATCAAGGGCATTCTGCAAGTCAGCAATCTGGCCATCCTTAGCTGCGAGTTGAGCATCCTTATCGTTCAAATCACCACGCAAGCTATTGATTTGAGCATTCAAACCATCAATCTCAGACTGGTCACGGAGCTGTGCAATCTTGAAGTTATGAGTTCCATTAGAGTTACCAAACTTGTAAATCAAACCTGCGTTCAACTGTACAAAGCTGTGGTTGATATTGTACTTGATGCCGCTGTTAGACAAGTTATAGTTAGCAGCATTGGTCTTATCGTTAAGTCCCCAAACCATAGCAGGCTCGATATAAAACTGCCAAGCCTTTGAAGCACCGAAGTTAAATGCGAAGTCGATAGCAGCCTTAGAGGTCAAGTTGTTGTGATAATGAGAAGCCTTATACTGTGCAGTATTGCCAAAAAGGTGTCCCCAACCAAGTCCGTACAAAGCGATAACCTCAAAAGCACGAGGCTCACCTTGATAACCACCAAACCAATTGCTCAAGTTTACAGTTCCCAACACGCTAGTGTTCAAGAAACGAACTGCTGTTCCGGTAGAAGCAAAAGGCTTATTAGAGAAGTAAGCATTGCTCTCAAGAGCCAAGCCAAATACAGGAGTAAAGTTACGACCCAAGCGTACACCGAAGTTTGGATCCAAACCTTTCATCCATGAATGGCCAGTTGTCTTTGTTGCAACACCACCATTAATACCAATGTAGAAGTTGTCGAATGTTTTGCTTTCTGTTACAGTCTGTGCTGAAACAGATACTGCCATAGCGGCAGCTGCAAATAGTAATGCGATTTTTTTCATTTCTCTCTAAAATTTAATAATTATATTTTATGTTTCTTTATTTATCCTCTCGAATACGCATGCAAAGTTATTAAAAAATATTGTAACTTCCAAAGTTTTCGTATATTTTCCATGTTTTAGAACATAAAAATACCCAAAAGTCTCATTCAAATACTTAAAATACAATAGTCAACCAAACTATACAAAAGTTTAATCTAGATATTCAAGCACTCTAAACTCATCTACCCATCTACCTGTAAACATATTTATTCGCAGACTGCAAAGGGCCAACAGTATCGCTGCTTCGCCTCTTCAGCAATTGTGCAAAGTTGAGACAGCAATGTTGCCAAGCCGCTGCAGAATATTAAGAGTGAAGAACTTAGTAATGAGAAGTAAAGAGTTATGAGCGGAAAACAAAGCTCTTTACGACGTTAAATAATAGGACAAACGCTCTAAATTGGGCTAAAGGCTCTATCAATATATGGTTGTTTTTTAGTATCTTCGCAACATGAAACGCATTATTCTTATTACCGGCGGACAACGATCGGGCAAAAGTATGCATGCCGAACAGTTGGCTTTAAGCCTTTCACCTACCCCTGTATATTTGGCAACTGCCCATATATGGGACGAGGAATTCCGTGAACGAGTAAATAGACACCAACAACGGCGGGGCGATAATTGGACCAATATCGAAGAGGAAAAATATCTATCGCACCATCAACTATATAATAAGGTGGTGGTCATTGACTGTATTACGCTGTGGTGTACCAACTTTTTCTACGACAGCGACAAGAAGGTGAAAGAACAACCGACAGTAGATAGTGCACTGAAAGAATTACAAGATGAGTTCAACCGCTTCACTTCGCAAGATGCCACCTTTATCTTTGTGACAAACGAAATAGGCAGTGGCGGAGTCAGTAACAACGAGATACAACGCAGATTCACCGACCTTCAGGGATGGATGAACCAATACGTAGCATCCAAAGCCGACGAAGTAATCATGATGGTATCAGGTATTCCCGTTAAAATCAAATAAGATGAGGACATTCAATATACTCCCAACAGATAAGGATATGCGCCAAGCTATCCAACAAAAAATAGACAATCTGAACAAACCAAAAGGTTCGCTGGGCATGCTTGAAGACTTGGCCATGCAGATAAGTCTCATCCAACACACGTTCACTCCCACTCTCTCACATCCTTGTCACCTCTTATTAGGAGCCGACCACGGCATTGAGCACGAGGGCGTATCGGTATCTCCACGCGATGTAACATGGCAACAAATGCTGAACTTTGCCAATGGTGGCGGTGGTGTCAACCTATTTTGCCGCCAGCACGGGTTCGACCTTAGTATCATAGACATGGGTGTCGACCATGACCTATCGGCATGCCCACAAATTATCAATCGCAAAATAGCTTGGGGAACAAGTAATTTCTTGCATGCGGCAGCCATGACTGAAGAGCAATTCAATCTGTGTATTGAGACGGCTGTGCAACTTGTAGACGAGTGTAAAGAGAAGGAATGCAACATCATTTGCCTTGGCGAGATGGGTATAGCCAATACATCTCCATCGAGTATCTGGATGAGTCTGTTTGGCCAAATACCTTTGGAAGAGTGTATCGGAGCTGGTGCCGGACTCAACAACGAAGGCATTTCACATAAATACAAAGTACTAAAAGCGGCAGTAGATCTTTATCTCAAGAACAACCGGAATACTCCTCTTAATGCCATCAGATACTTTGGCGGTTTTGAAATGGTGGGAGCCATCGGAGCCATGTTGCGTGCAGCCGAACTCCACATGGTCATTTTGGTAGATGGTTTTATTATGACTGCTTGTATGTTGGCGGCTTCACAGCTATATCCAAATGTGTTAGACTATGCCGTATTCGGGCATTGCGGCGATGAAAACGGGCATAAACGACTGTTGCTACTCATGAATGCAAAGCCTATATTATCGCTCGGTATGAGGTTGGGAGAAGGCACCGGAGCACTTTGTGCATATCCGATTATAGAGTCGGCAATAAGAATGATAAACGAAATGAACGACTTCGACCGTGCTCATATCACTAAATACTTCTAACAAATGAAAGTTTCCATTGACCATAACCTCAAATGGTACGACAAAGTTTGGGCTGCTCTCATCTTCTTTACGCGGCTTCCTTTCTGGCGAATCTACCAACCGCCAAAGACTGCATACGAAACAGTTGTGGAGCATTGGCCGCTGACTGGGTGGCTCACGGGAGGCATCATGGCTCTCACGCTCTATGGTTGTTCATTCATCATGCCCTATATGGCGGCCGTTATCGTGGCCGTTATCGTTCGCTTACTGATAACGGGAGCATTGCACGAAGACGGATTAGCCGACTTCATGGATGGATTTGGAGGTGGCGGAAGAGACCGCGAGCGCATTTTGGAAATTATGAAAGACAGCCGTATAGGGTCTTATGGAGTACTCGGTCTCGTCTTTTATGCCTTGCTATTAACAGCCTGTTTGCATAGTCTTCCACCCGTAATAGGTGCCTTGGCCATCTTTGCCGGTGATACATACGCCAAGATGTTGGCAGCCCAAATAGTACAGATACTAGCCTACGCGCGTAGTTCTGAAACGGCCAAGAACGGTGTAGTCTACCGCAAATTCAGCATTCCGGCCGGCATTAGTCTGTTCATTCAAGGCATTCTGCCACTCGCTTTACTGCTCTATTACCTCAACTTTATGAAGTGGGACTTACTCGTTTTCGTCCCATGCTTGGTGATGTATGCACTCTATCGACTCATGTGGAGCCGCATCAAGGGGTATACCGGCGACTGCTGTGGCGCTATCTTCCTGCTCATCGAACTCAGTTTTTACCTAACACTCAACATCATTCTACATACAATATGAAAATAACACTCATCAGACATACGCGTGTCGGAGTGCCCAAAGGCACTTGCTATGGTTGGAGCGACGTACCTCTAGCCGACACTTTCGAGCAAGAAGCTACTATTACAAAGGGCAACCTGCAAGCCGACGCACCTTTTGACGCCGTGTATTCGTCACCATTAACACGTGCTAGAAAGTTGGCAGCATACTGCGGTTACACCTCTCCTATAGTAGACGAAAGACTTAAAGAGATGAACATGGGAGACTGGGAAATGAGGTTATATGATGATATTGCCAAGGTCGATCCACATATAGAAGCATGGTATCAAGACTATATGAACTTGGCAGCAACGGGTGGTGAGAGTTTCCCAATGATGTATGCACGCGTCGCAGCATTCTTAGATGAGTTGCGAAAGAAGCCCTATGAGCGCGTAGCTATCTTTGCGCATGGTGGTGTACTCATCTGTGCCGGCATCTATGGCGGCCTCTTTGAAAAAGAAAATGCTTTTGAAAACCTGACGGATTATGGAGGTATTGAGCGCATAGAAATATAATACCATCATCTATCTACAACGCTATAACTCTCTAAAAGAAAATAGGACCATCTCTCATCACTGAGAAATGGTCCCCCAAAAATTAGAGAGTTATAAAAAAAATCAAGTTTTCTTTGTTTGTAATGGCTTAACGGTAGAATTCTTTTTTGCCTGCTGCCAAGGTGTTCTTCATCAATGAACAAATGGTCATAGGACCAACGCCACCCGGTACGGGAGTAATGAATGAACACTTGGGGGATACTTCGTCGAACTTCACATCCCCATTCAGGCGGAATCCACTCTTGCGAGTAGCATCAGGAACGCGGGTTGTTCCCACATCAACGATAACTGCACCGTCTTTTACCATGTCGGCCGTCACAAAGTTAGGACGACCAATTGCAGCAATGATAATATCTGCTTCTCGACATTCCTCTTTCAAGTTAGCCGAGTGACTGTGGCAGACTGTCACTGTTGCATCACCATATTGTTTCTGCATCATCAACTGTGCCATGGGTTTACCCACGATATTACTGCGTCCCAACACCACACACTTCTTACCGCTAGTCTCTATGTTATAGTGCTTCAATAGTGTGATGATGCCAAGCGGAGTGGCACTGATGAAACATGGAAGACCAATAGCCATACGCCCCACATTAACAGGATGGAATCCATCCACGTCTTTGCGATAGTCTATAGCCATGATTATCTTCTGCTCATCAATATGTTTCGGCAGAGGCAACTGAACGATAAAGCCGTCTACATCGGCATCTTTATTCAGCTTATCTACTGTTGCCAGTAGTTCATCCTCTGTCACTGTATCTTCAAAACGAATCAGGGTTGACTTGAAACCACACTGCTCACAGGCGATAACTTTGTTCTTTACATAAGTCTCAGAACCACCATCATGCCCTACCAAAACAGCAGCTAAGTGAGGTTGTTTGCCACCTTCGGCAACAATTCTCTTTACTTCTTCTGCTATTTCAGCCTTTATAGCCGTAGCCGTAGCCTTTCCGTCAATCAGCTGCATATCGTCAATTATTGTTCTATTAGCTTTTTACTATAATCTCTTAACTTCCGTCTTACATCTTAGGCATACCCGGAATATTCATTCCTTTCATTCTGCTCATCATGCCTGCCATACCATTTCCTGTCACCATCTTCATCATCTTGCGAGTCTGGTCGAACTGTTTAATCAGTCGGTTTACTTCTTGTATATCAGTACCGGAGCCTTTTGCAATACGTTGACGACGACTTTGGTTCAGTATTTCGGGGTTGGTACGCTCCTTAGGAGTCATACTCTTGATGATAGCTTCAATACCTTTGAAAGCATTATCGTCTATATCTACATCCTTGATAGCCTTGCCTACACCCGGAATCATGCCTGCCAAATCCTTTAGATTACCCATCTTCTTGATTTGCTCTATCTGTCCGAGGAAATCATTGAAGTCGAATTTGTTCTTTTGAATCTTCTTCTGGAGCCTGCGAGCTTCCTCTTCATCGAACTGTTCCTGAGCACGTTCAACAAGCGAAACGATGTCACCCATGCCCAAGATACGATCGGCCATACGCGAAGGATGGAACACATCAATAGCTTCCATCTTCTCTCCTGTACCGACAAACTTGATAGGTTTCGTCACAACCGTGCGGATAGAGAGAGCCGCACCACCACGAGTATCACCATCGAGCTTCGTCAATACGACGCCATTGAAGTCCAAACGGTCGTTGAATTCTTTTGCCGTATTCACAGCATCCTGACCAGTCATGGAGTCAACTACAAACAAAGTCTCATCCGGATTCAACGCTTGTTTCAAATTAGAGATTTCGTTCATCATCTCCTCATCGACCGCCAAGCGACCCGCAGTATCCACAATGACAACATCATAGCTCTTAGCTTTTGCCTCCTTGATGGCATTGTTGGCAATCTCAACGACATTTTTGTTCTCCGATTCTGTATATACAGGTACGCCCACCTGCTCTCCAACGACCTTCAACTGTTCGATAGCTGCCGGACGATATACGTCACAAGCCACGAGCAAAGGTTTCTTATGCTGCTTGTTTTTCAACAAGTTGGCCAACTTTCCACTGAACGTTGTCTTACCGGAACCTTGCAAACCGCTCATCAATATGATAGCCGGATGACCGGACAAATTCAATTCAGAGGCCTCACCTCCCATCAAATCAGCCAATTCATCGTGCACTATCTTCACCATCAACTGGCTTGGCTTCACAGCTGTGAGTACATTCATACCCATCGCCTTGGTCTTTACCGTGTCGGTGAATGTCTTAGCTACCTTATAGTTTACGTCAGCATCAAGCAATGCACGACGCACATCCTTCAAGGTTTCGGCCACATTTATCTCTGTGATTTTGCCTTCACCTTTTAGTATTTTAAACGAGCGCTCAAGTCTGTCGCTTAGATTTTCAAACATAATTTCTTATAGACTGCAACTACATGTTATAACTCTCAATCTGTCTTATTTGCAGAGTGATAACAAGGATTCTTTATAAAATTCACTGCAAAATTACCTTATTAATAGGCAAAAAAAGAATAAAAAACAATGTTTTAAATTATTTTAAAACACTAAAAGCGACATTCTGCGCATACACCCCTATTTTGAGCGTATTTAAATAAGAATTATTTTATAAGTTCATCATATTCATCTGATGAGATAAAAGAATTACTCTCAACTGACTGCAAAGGCGAGGCAACATTGCTGTAAAGCCTCTGCAGTAAAACTGAAAAAGCCCTGCAGTAACACTGCAGAGACTTTGCATTAAATCCATATTACCAATACGTTACAGCTATTATACTTACTTTATTCTTCAACTCCGACTCTAAAGCGAGCTATCAAAGGCAGATGGTCGCTGAAACCATTGTTATATTGGCCCCCATTGAAATTACGTCGAGGTTGCAGTCCGCCATACTTCTCATCATCGGTCAATAAAAACGGGGCATCAAAGATATAACAACTATCCAACAACAACTGCATCGAGAGGCTACAAAATATATGGTCTAGACTCCCCCACTTGCCTTTATAACGGTATGTTCCTTTTGCTCCGTGCATGCCGATAACATTCTCTGACACGTCTTGTAACCCTCGTTCACCGATATACATCAGACTTTTATCACCCACATAGTCATTGAAGTCGCCTGCCACAATGATACGTGCACGAGGAGACAGAACGCGAATGGAATCTACAGAAGCCATCAATCGCTCAGCTACAGCCATGCGAAACGGACGAGAATGCACCTCACCACCCGACCGACTAGGTGCATGTACTACGAACACATGGAGCGTATCATCGTCTATCAATAGCCCCGAAACATAAAGAATGTCGCGTGTCGGACGCATATTCTTTATTGGTTGGATGCGGATAGAATGGTGATTGATGGGACGAAACGCAAAAGGTGAATACATCAAAGCCACATCAATACCTCGCTCATCGGGCGAATTGGTCATAATATATTCGTAGCGTGCTTTGCGCAAAAGTGACCGTTTGGTGAGGTCGCGCATCACCGTATCGTTCTCAACTTCGCACAATGCCACCATATCGGGCAACGTCCAACCTGCCGAATCGCCTCCACAAGCAATGATTTCCTGCCCAATGTGATTAAGTTTACGCCAGTATCGAGCATTGTTCCAATAATGATAACTATCCGGCAAAAACTCCGTGTCGTTCTTGAGAGAATCGTGTTGCGTATCGAAAAGATTCTCCGTATTCAGCTCTACAAATGTGAAAATGCTCAGTAAGAGGGTCAACAACGCCATCTTTATGCTAAATCTTGCTTCAGATTTTTACGAATCTTGGTGAGATAGGACTTCATTCCACTCGCATCTTTCTTATCTATTATCTCCAATAATTCCTTTAATTCCGTGCGAATTTGCGACACTTGGTCGTGTGTATAAGGGTTGAAAAGAATCTCTTGTAATAGATAATCGTCCTCAGAGAGCACTCCACGAGCTATGCGCATGTGGCGTTTAAAGGTAGTACCCGGTGCATCTTGATGCTTCATCACAGCCGCAAAGACAAACGTACTCACAAAAGGAATACTCAAAGAATAGGCTACCGTCTCGTCATGTTCTTGGAAAGTGTACTCGTAGATATTGAGTCCCAGTCGCTGATACATATCCTTAAAGAAGATACGTCCCATGTAATCGCCCTCGCTAATGATGATGGCGTTCTCCTCACTCAGTTGATTAAGGTTGGCGAAAGTAGGTCCGAACATCGGGTGAGTGCTCACATACGGGCGCCCACACTGCTCATAAAACTCTTTCAGTCCGGTCTTAACACTAGCTATATCACTAATGATACAGTCATCATTCAGGTAAGGTAATATCTCTTTAAAAGCACTGATGGTATACTTTACGGTCACCGCATTGATGACAAGTTCGGGATTAAACGCCTTCACCTCATCCAGTTGAGTGAACCGTTGACAGTTATAAGTGAAGCGCATACGTTGCGCATCGCGCTCATATACAGCAACCTCGTGCTCAAAACTAAGCAGGTCGATGAAGAAACTCCCCATCTTACCTGCACCCATGACTAATATTCTCATTTCTGATTGACTATTTCAAGTTGCTGACGAACACTCTCTTCATGTATCTCTTCAAAGATATGAGCCACACTTTCAGCGCTCAATCCACACAAAACACCCTGTGCTCCACGCTTCTCTAAGATTTCGTTGTAACGATTAGACTGCAATACTGTCATGTTGTGTTCCTTCTTATACTGTCCTATCTCGCGACAAACACGAAGTCGTTTGGCCAAAAGTTCCATCAATTGGTTGTCCAAATCGTCTATCTGACTACGTAGTTGGCGTATTCCTTCGGTCGTAGTATGCTCGTCACGGATAACCAACAAGTTCAGAATATAGTCGAGTACATCGGGCGTAACCTGTTGCAATGCATCGCTCCAAGCCGTATCCGGCGTGCAATGGCTTTCTATTATCAAGCCGTCGAAGCCCAAATCCATAGCTTGTTGGCACAAAGGAGCAATCAAATCGCGGCGTCCTCCGATGTGACTGGGGTCGCAAACGATTGGCAATGCAGGTATGCGACGATGGAGTTCGATGGGGATTTGCCACATCGGAAGATTGCGATAAATCTTCTTATCATAGCTGGAAAAACCACGATGGATAGCTCCCAACCGTTTAATACCAGCTTGATTGATACGCTGTAAAGCTCCTATCCATAGTTCTAAGTCGGGGTTTACGGGATTCTTAACAAACACCGGGATATCAATACCTTTCAAACTGTCGGCCAAAGCTTGCACAGCGAAAGGATTGGCACTGGTTCGTGCGCCTACCCACAAAATGTCTACACCATACTTCAAACACAATTCTACATGTTCAGGTGTAGCAACTTCGGTTGCTATCAACATACCGGTTTCTTCCTTAGCAGCCTTCAACCAAGGCAAAGCTTGCTCTCCACATCCTTCGAAACCACCCGGTTTGGTACGAGGTTTCCATACTCCGGCACGGAACATGTGGCAACCTTTGGCAGCCAACTGCTTGGCAGTGGTCATCACTTGTTCCTCTGTCTCGGCCGAACAAGGACCAGCCATCACTATCGGACGTTCTTGATCACTAGGCAATGTAAGGGGTTCTAATTCTAATTCCATATTCTATTGTATTTTAATTCGTTGTTGATAATGATATTCTTTGGATTCTTTCCAATGCTTCCTGTATCTTTTCGTCCTTCGCACAAAGGCTGATTCGAATATAACGTTTACCGTTGTTGCCAAAGATAAAGCCCGGAGTGATAAACACCTTTACCTCATGTAGTACTCTTTCAGTGAGTTCTTCGACATCCTGATACGTCTCAGGTATCTTGCCCCAAAGAAACATTCCCACCTGTTGAGAATCGAACTCACAACCTAACGTGGTCATGATTTGCTCGGCAATATGGCGACGGCGACGGTAAACATCTATATTATATTCTTGATGCCAAGCCTCATCGTTAGTCTGATAAGCCTCGGCTGCTGCCATTTGAATGCCTCGAAAGGTGCCGCTATCGATATTGCTTTTCACCTTAAGTATCCAATTGATGAACGTAGAATTGCTTGCACAGAGCCCTACACGCCACCCCGGCATGTTGAAACTTTTACTCATAGAGTTGAATTCTATGCAATAATCCTTTGCTCCGGGAACCTGAAGTATGGACAACTTCTCACCCTCATTCAAGATAAAAGAATAAGGATTGTCGTTCACAATGACGATATTATGCTTCTTAGCAAAAGCGACCAAACGCTCAAAAGTTTCCCGACGAGCATTTCCACCTGTCGGCATGTGCGGATAATTCACCCACATCAACTTAACACTTTCAAGGTTCATCTGCTCCAACTCATTAAAGTCGGGCTGCCAACCATTATCTTCTCGCAGATTATAATTGATGACGTTGGCACCCAACAGTTTGCTCAATGAGGTATAAGTGGGATATCCCGGATCGGGAACGAGCACCGAATCACCTGGATTGACAAACGCCAACGTGGTATGAAGTATCCCCTCTTTACTACCTATCAAAGGCTGAATCTCGGTTACTGGGTCTAATTCTACATGATACCATTTGCGATAAAAGGCAGCCATAGCGTTGCGTAGCTCCGGTATTCCCACCGTAGGTTGATAACCATGTGCCGATGGTTGTTGTGCTACCTCTATCAGTTTATCCACCGTTTGCTTCGATGGTGGCATGTCGGGAGAACCGATTGCCAAACTGATAACATCCTCACCATTGGCATTCATCTTTGCAACTTCTTTCAGTTTACGACTGAAATAGTATTCTTGTACTTCGTTTAATCTATCTGCCAGTTGTATCATTGTCTCTATATTTTTATTCTTTTATCACATAAAACTTCTCACTACTCACTCTTAACTCCTAACTTTCACAATATTCTCCCAGCACGGTGAGTTCTTTTACCAAGGGAGTTATGGCATCTATCGACTGTCGGTATCGTGTCAAATTGTTGAATGTGAGGTCTATATAGAACAAATATTCCCACTCATGACCGATAATTGGCAACGACTGTATCTTCGTAAGATTGATGTTATAGAAACTCAATATCGTCAGTATCTTACTCAGACTACCTTCTTCATGAGGCAGAGAGAATACCAAGTTCGACTTGTTCGACTTCTCCAAAGAGCGTAGGAAATCAGCCTTCTGTGGCGTACTCACAACCAAAAAGCGCGTATAGTTGTGCTTATTATCGTGAATATCTTCTTGTAAGATACGCATTCCGTACAGCTTGGCAGCATACGTTGAACAGATAGCAGCCCATCCATGGACTTGATGCTTGGCTATATATTCAGCCGAGCCTGCGGTATCTTCCGCCTCAACAGCTTTCATTTCAGGATGATTAGCAAGGAATTGTCGACACTGAGCAAGGGCAACCGGGTGGGAATGAACCTCTGTTATGCTGCTCCAATCGTCGTCAGGCAAACAACATATAGCATGTTCTATGTGCAGCTTATGCTCACCAACAACCGTCACACCTGAGTTACGAAGAAGTTCATAATTATGTAGCAAACTGCCGGCAATGGTATTTTCGATAGCCAACATACCAATAACAGTAGGGTCACGACGAATGTTTTCAAACACTTCTTCAAACGTTCCACAACATATTAATTGTATCTGTTCGCCTTCAAAGTATTGATGTGCGGCAATGTCATGAAACGAACCACGCTCTCCTTGTATTGCTATTCTCTTCATATCTGGTTTTCTCTATACTCCGGATAAGTTTATTCCGGTAAAACAAAAACGGTCCTCACTCTGATAAGCGGGACCGTTTCGTTATTTCGTTTGTCTTTTTTCTTAAGTTAAAATCTACACGCAACTTCCCGCTTCACAAATTCTTGCAAAGTAAAAATAAAAGTAATAAAAAGATGCATAAGACTTATTCATGCTTTATTTCTTTATTCTGTTGTGTTTATATTTGCCTACAAAAGTAGAATAATAATTTTATCTATCCAAGAAAAATGCTCAAAAATATGGCACACAAACTACAATTCGATATTTAGAAGCCATACGGATTGTTCGCCCGATATTTATTTTCCATCTTCTGTTGAAGTGTTCCCGGCTCATTTTCATCAGCTTGCTGGGATATTCCCGATGCTACTGCCAGTTCCTGAGCCTGCTGTTCGTCGGCTTCAGCCTCAGCTATCTTACCTACCAATCGAAACATACCTGCACGTTCTTGGAATGCTGCTTGACAGAAAGGATTAACTCCTATTACCTTATTATAATAAATAATAGCATCCTCGGTATTTTCTCGCTTTGCCTCTATTCTAGCTTTCAAGAGCAACACATCTTCATTTTCAGCCACATGCTCCAGCAACCATTGCACGTCTTCATCGGCTTCGGTGAGTGCATCTTCTTTCAAATGTATTTCGCCACGAAGCAAGTAAGCATCGCCATATTTATCGTTCAGACCAATAGCCTTGGTCAACATAGCCACCGCGTTTGAGCTATCTCCCTGTCCCATACAAGCCTGTCCATAGAGATAATGTACCTCTGCACTGTCGTTATCTATCAACAATGCCTTCTCACAGGCATCACCCATAGCCTGATAATCGTCCATCATATAGGCCACATTTGCCATTCTCAAAAGAATCTTTTGGTTGTCGGGCGCCTTCTCAGCCATCTTTTGCAATTGCTCATAAGCCTGTAATGGCTCATTGACCATCATGAAAGTCTGCGACAGGTAATCCCTTATCTCCAAGTCTTCCTGTCTCTCCAGCGCATGCTCGAAACAACGAATGGCATACGAAGCATTCCCTGTCTTCATAGCACGAACACCATCATACTTCAGCACCTCGAAATCTTTCTCTTCTTGGTGCTTCTTTTCTTCCTCACTATCTTCGGTCTTTCCACCGAACAAAGCCCTTAAAAAATTCATTCTATTTTAGTTTTTCATAAGCACTTACAGGCACAATATCGGTGCGTTCCCACTTAGGCCAACTGCTACTCTCAATATATTTTTCACCTGCTTTACGGTACGACATAAAGAAGAAACGTGCATTGATATAGCCATCAGTGCCATCCTTAGCCAGTACATAACAATAAGCACGCTTGCGATATCCCGTTATCTTGCCTCCTTCTTTTACCGCCGTATTCAACCATTCCATCTGTGGAACGACAGCGCTAACAATTGTTGCATTGGGATATTTCTTCTTAAAGGCAGCCGTTGACAAGTCTATCAAGGTCTTATCATCACTGGGATTACCCTTCGCAAAGAGGTCGGTGGTATAGATTGGCATATATTTTACGCCATCAATTTCCTTCAAATCAGCATCTTTATCCACTCTATCATCAAATCCAATGGCGTCACCCAACTCGTGTCCGGCATTTACCATTGTCGTCTTTGTTTTCTTCCAGAACTTTGAAACCTTCTTACCAAAGTTCTCCTTCTGCGTCGTATTCTGTGCATGCACCGGCATACCAATCAGTAAAAGTGCTGCTAAAAATCCCATCACTGTTTTCTTCATCATTGTTATGCTTATTAGTTAGTTGGGCAAAAATAGCAAAATCCACCTGATACACCAAACTTATTCAATTTTATTAGGAAAAACTTCATTTGTATAAATTTAACACCTCGGAGTCACATTTGTTACTCATTCCTATCCAACTTTATACTTATATTTGCATCATCAAACATCATAAACGTCAAAAAAAGGAATATAACCGTATGGCAAATTCAATGAAAGAACATCTTCCGGAGATTGAACAAGAAAGGATGAAGGCGTTGCTCGACATCGAGGAGAAATACGAAACCGGTGCATTATCGCTCGAAGAGGCTAGAAAAGAACTGGCTTTGCGCGTGGGTAAAATACGCCCTTACCACATCGCCTTCGTAGAACAGAACATGATGGAAGCCGACGATGACGAATGCGTACGCGTGGATATGCGCATGACACTGCAACTACTAGATGGCATCCTTGACACTTCGCGCCCCAAACTTCCACCTTCTCATCCGCTCATGCACTACTATCGGGAGAACGACGAGATGCGCAAACTACTCTTGGCTGTAGAAGATTTGATTCAATATCCGATGATTAAGAACCAATGGCTGGAACTTTACGACCGGATAGGGCAGTACCCTATTCACTACAAACGTAAACAAAACCAGCTCTACCCGATGTTGGAGAAGAAGGGATTCACACGCCCTACAACCACCATGTGGAACTTCGACGATATCGTAAGAGACGAGATACGCGACTCACAGAAGCTCCTTAACGAAACAGACGAGGATAAATTCATCGCACTGCAGCGCACGCTCATCGACCATTGTCGCGACTTGATGGAGAAAGAAGAGGCCATCCTCTACCCCACTTCGCAGGCTCTGATTACCGAAACAGAGTTCGAAGAGATGAAAGAGGGCGACCAAGAGATTGGGTTTGCATTCTTCCAAGTGGAACATCCTACTGCAAAAGCAGAGCCGAGACACGCCGCTGCCGACGGATTCGCAGCCGAGTTACAGCAACTCTTGGGCAAATATGGCTACAATTCGGGGAGTAATGACAAGCTTGACGTGACTACCGGAAAGCTCACACTCGACCAAATCAACCTCATCTATAAGCATTTGCCCATCGACATATCGTTTGTCGACGAGAACGAATTGGTTTGTTTCTACTCGGACACCGACCACCGCATATTCCCTAGAAGTAAGAATGTGATAGGCCGAGAAGTGATGAATTGCCATCCACGCAAGAGTGCCCACATCGTAAGAGAGGTGATAGACAAGTTGCGGAGCGGCGAGCAAGACCGCGCAGAGTTTTGGATTAACAAGCCCGATTTGTTTATCTACATCATATACATAGCTGTGAGAGACAAAGAAGGAATGTTTCGTGGCGTGCTAGAGATGATGCAAGACTGCACGCACATACGCTCGCTCGAGGGTTCTCAGACACTGCTTACATGGGCCGGAGAGACGCCTGAACCTACTACACAAACCGTGGAAGATGAGGCAGACGACACAGAAGGGGTGGACGAAATCACTCGCAAAACCAGACTCAAAGACCTGCTGAAACAGTATCCCGGCTTGAAAAAACGCTTACCGGAGATTGCACCGGAGTTCAAAATGCTCAGTTCGCCGCTCGGAAAGATTATCGCCGCCAAGGCCGATGTACAGATGATGAGCGACCGTTCGGGTCTGAAACTAGACTACTTGATAGCCCAATTGGAACGTCTCACAAGCGAATTGAAACAATAGTTTCTCACACTTGGTCGGCTGCAAAGGCCATGCAGCGTCATTGCAAGAGCCTGACAGCAATGCCGCCAAGGCTAGACGGCGATGCTGCCAAGGCTCTGCAGAGAATTAACAGACGCGCTGACAAGCTGACGAATTAACGATTCGGGGCAACAAGACGACCTAGCCGAGATTACGATATAAGAAATGATAAAAACAAAAAGAGGGGGCTTTGCCATTTGCTACCAAGCATCCGGCATAGCTCCCTCACTGTTTTTGGACATTCAGTCCTTATTCTTCTTAATCTATATTGATAGTCAATCCCAAAGAAACTTGTATCTTACGCGTATATAAACTTGGAAAATCAGTTATGCGCTCAAACGTTCTTAGTATATTATATTGCGCTTGTGCATACAGTCCAAAAGTTTCATTGAGACTATAACGAAGCCCACTGTGCACATCAAATACACGAGACCCTATGCCCACACCGGTATAGAAATCGATTGTGGAAGGCAGCTTGAGTGCATCGTCCCAATGTATATCGACAGGAAAAGACAGGTCAACACCATTAACAAAGTCTGGTTCGTCGTCAGATTCAGACTTTCCTATAAACAACACAGAGCCTTTCATACCCACTGATACCCAATCACTCATGCCCCAATCATAGCACAATTCTACACCCGAACGGCCACCTACATTGAGATAACCGGCCGAAATCTTTCTGTCCAAATCGCCATCATAGGCTTGGGCAGATGCAGAAATCGAGATTCCTAAAAGCAGTATGATGAAAGCTATATATCTATACCAAGTTCTCATTTGATGGTGTATTTATTCACGTAAACAACCTTACGACGATCCCCGGTCTGCGTATTTTTAACCACATGTGTGCCGTATACCAAGAAGTTGTCGCCATACCAGTGACTCGAATTAGCATATTTGCCCTTCTTTACTTTTTCGTCTTCATTGTCGGTTTCGATGACTTCCTCCGTACGATCTTTGACTACCGCACCGGTTTGGTTATTAAACAGCTTCATCACAATGCGTTTCTTATCAGCAAATAGCATCTTAGCTCCGGCATCACTCAGACTAGTCGAAATAAATCTCTTGACGTAATATGGTTTGGTACGAGGTGCCATCTCAAAGCTATTATCCCACACCACATCACCTTGAGGATTGAATTTCACAAGAATAGCATGCGTATAGGCATAGCCATCGAACTCTCGAACCCATGTCCTACCAATCATCACCATTCGATAAGTGGGGTAATAAGCCTCACCAAGATAGAAATAATCCTTCCCATCGCTCATAATCTTGTGCGATGCCATGAAGTAGTTCCGCGTATATTCCTTACCCTCTTTAGCTTTCTTCTCTTTCTTTCGTTCTATCTTTTTCTGAGCCCTTTCACTCATATAATCAGCAAAATGCTTCAAATCAAGATAGTTATAGAACTTCAAGAAGCTAAAATTCCAGTCCTTCAGCTCACCGAAATAGATACCCTGCGAGCCCACTTTCTTCGTAGCATAGGTTCCTGTAACAAAGTATTTGTTACCGACTTTCGAGATAGAAGCAGACACTAGCTCTTGGTCGATATCCTTTGTAAGCAGCGTAGCACCCAACTGTTTACCTTGCATATCGATACGTGAAAGATACACTTCGCGTTCCGCACGCACGAAAGCATAGACGATTCCATCTATCACCTGCGTCTCCAAGATAAACACATTCTTGTCTTTTACTCCCTCAAAGTGAATATCGGCATACTTGCAATCACCCGTCTTCATATCGATAATACCCACACGCTCCAGTTTCTTCACGGTAGAACTGAACACCGCATAGCCGTCGACAATCTGTATATTACGCATGGTACCCTTCTTAGCATACTCACCTTCAGTCATTTTAACCTTACGCGTTTTAGCATCAAAAGCCAAGATGGCAAATTCACCACTACGTTCTCTCAACACCGTATAGAGAGTTCCGGCATCAAATATATTAGAGTGGATGTACATACGCTTATCTACCAACAGCGAATCAGTGCTGATTGGCTTCATTGCTGTAGAGAAAAATTGCATCTTAAAAAATCGCTTCCCATCTTTAGAATCTTTGGCAAAAGACTGTACCATCAATCCCTTATCCTCCATCGGGACAATGTTCTCGTCTTCATAATCATCTTTTGCGCTGAACTCCAAACGCCCTGTTATTTGCGCAAAGCTACAGCCCAAGGAGCCAAACAGCACCATACACATCAACAATAAAACCTTTTTCATGTCTACACTTTGATTTAGTTATAAATTTCATTGGCAAATATAGGAAATAAAAGAATTGCATCCAAGCAATTCTAAAACAATAATTTACATCTTCATCTAAATGTCGTATGATTAGTTCCAAATAAGTGCAAATTATCACTAAAGTTGTTTGTAGGTCTTGGTTTTTATTTTCTAAAAGTCTAACTTTGCCCATGATGAAAAGAAAGGTACTCATAGTAACTATCCTACTTGGACTTTGTACTATTAGCAAAGCCCAACAGACCGCAGACACCACAGCCACCGTGCTGCAGCCGCCTGTACCAATGTCATACGCCATGACACCTTATCATTATTATGGGTGGGGCCTCCATAAGGGACTGAACGTCCAATTAGGCCTTTCCGCTTTTGCTACTTTTGGCAAAAATGTACCCCATCGTGGAGGCTTCACACAAAGCTTGAGTGCAACTTACCTGACTCCGCTGACCAAGAATAATAAACTTTGGCTGGCAGCAGGAGGCTATGTTCAGAACATCAACTGGGGTAGCGACTCCTATAGAGATGGGGCTCTTTATGCTGCATTAGGCTACCGTTTCAACGAACATTGGGAAGCTTGGGTGTATGCAAAGAAGAATATAGCCAACAATTATGGTAATCGTTACTCTTCATTCTACCATCCCGGCTATTGGTATCATGGTCCCATGGGCGGCATGGGAATGTTTACCGGTGACGCAGATGTAGTTGGAGCAGCTGTGAAATACAACATCAATCCAAACATTTCTATCCAAGTGAATGTGGAAGGAGCGCATTACAACAACAAAGACTTCCAGTATTTCGACCAATACAACTACCCTTTAAGCAAGCCTTAAAGCCAAAATAATATCAATTATTCATCGCTCCACAAGACGGACAGCGCCCTTTCTTCGACATCAGAGCACCACAATTCCCGCACGTATAACGCACATATCCCGTCTTCAAATAGCATTTGAGGGCGAAATAGAAGTATAGTACAAGCAGTGGATAGCCTATATAATATAAGGTAGTAATGCTAAACACGATGTAATCGGCAGCACAAACTGCAGCCAATCCACTTAGATATGTGAGCGCAGCTCCAAACTTTAACTGGTGACGAGTATCGTCAAAAGCAGCCAATCCCACTATCAACATGGCCCAAACCAAAGCAAGAAAGATGCCAAGGATAGGCGGAACAGAGAATGGATTCAACGTGGGATGGAAATAGAAATGCCTCCATGTATCGGGCGCAAAGAGTTGAATACTTGCATACAGAGTCGCAGCTGTAGCCACAACAAGTGTCAACAATGTAGGATAAAACGAATTAATATCACGCAAATGTACGATACGTGCTCGCTGACGAAGTATCCTCCGCAACCAATAAACGACTCCGATGATACTGATGACGACCAAGAATATGAGCAAATGGACATCGGAAAAAGTGGAGATAAATTGTGAAATGGGATCATCGGGCACCACCTTTGGCATGAGTTTCGACTCATGTATCCATCCAAACGTATTCTGATCACGTGCCAACTGTACCCATACCGAGTCGACAGAATCATTCGGCAGCACCCGAATATCAGCTACAACCAAATGGTCATGCTTATATACGACCACTGAATCTGTCATCAAATCGGACATAGACTCTTCAGGTTGCTGCTGTATCAAGACGATAGAATCGCTCTTAACTACGAAGTTATAGTTGTTGGTATAGTGGTGTGTGCTCTGAAAAGAGAGCGAATCCAGTTGTCGCGCACTGTATTGTACCATTGCATCGGGCTTAGTTCTCTTCTTATGATAGCACGAAGAGACCATCATTATCAATAATAATGGTAATACACTGGCAATGATTCGATGTACCGATTTATTCTGCATAGATGTTCATTTGGCATTCCTTACAATTAAACTCCAACTCAAACCGTCGGCCATCTCCCAACACCAACTTGAGCGGTTCTTTCCATTCGGGTTTTCGTCCGCCATGCTTGACACAATAACCAAGCGAGAAACGAATGCAATGACGGCATTGCATGATCAGCGCATTGGACTTTGGCTCCACTTCAAAGGCCTTCCCTACCCTTGTCATTCCTTGCTTTTCATAAAATTGTTGAGCCAAGTGGTTGCTCACATTATATAAATATAAATGCTTCTTATATTCCGGTGTCCACGCCAAAGAGCCTATTCCTACTTCTTGCTTTTTCTTATTTTTTGCAGCAATCGGCACTTCGGCAACTGATAACTGTTCTACCAATTGCCTACGCATATCAGTTAATACACTCGAAGGCAAGAAGTAACGATCGACTCCATCGGCCACTGTCACCTCATCACAAAGATAGGGTGTATTGCCTAACTTGGATAGTTGACGAATAATATTATCTCGTTGTGGCTTCTGAGCCTCCTGATGTGCGAAGTCTACTGTAACGGTTTTACCTTCGGCCATCAACGAGAAACCATTCTCAGTAAGTCCAAACGACATCTTTATTTTGATTTTCCGCTCGGCTGTTTGTCCCGATAATGTCTTCTCAAATACCACGTCGTTGTTGCGATACAACCGCATTCCGGGCTTTAAATGAGTCGGCATCTTCAACGGGTAAAGCCTGTTTCCCTCTGCTCGATTTACTCGGAAACCTTCCAATTCCCTATTCGTATTGATGAAACAGAATCCGTCTCCATTGGCAAAGTTGGCCGTTCCAGCCACATTGAAGCTGTTATGACGTATTTCTTTCACCGTCCCGACA
The DNA here is from genome assembly GCF_000762865.1 of Prevotella sp. S7 MS 2. Classification (NCBI taxonomy): domain Bacteria; kingdom Pseudomonadati; phylum Bacteroidota; class Bacteroidia; order Bacteroidales; family Prevotellaceae; genus Prevotella; species Prevotella sp. S7 MS 2. The sequence continues at coordinate 27,097 of NZ_JRPT01000001.1, forward strand.
AACTCCCCCATAGCTTTGGGCGTATCAAAACTAGCTATAGCAGACTTTCGGCCATTCAAGAAATAGTTGGTAAAACCACGATTAAAAGTCTTTTGTAAGTTGGGCTCAAAGTTGTAACTCACCTCACCTCTTGACGCCCTACAATACTTTTCAGGATATTTCTGTACCAATTGATTGAGTCGTTTGCTATAGGCAGAGACCACATTCTTTACATATCCCACATCTTTCAAGCGTCCTTCTATCTTAAACGAGCATGCACCAGCTTCAGCCAAAGGTTCAAGTTGCTCGATTTGGCACATATCTTTAAGCGACAACAAATACCGCTGATGCTCTATCTCACGACCTGTCGCATCTACCAAATCAAACTTCATACGACAAAATTGTGCACATTCGCCACGATTAGCACTACGATTAAAACAATGTTGAGAGGCATAACAAACACCCGAATAACTCACACACAACGCACCATGTACAAAGACTTCCAACTCTACATCGGGATTCTGTTCATGAATAGAGACTATTTCGGCCACCGAAAGTTCGCGTGCTAGCACCGCACGCTCGAACCCAATAGCCTGCAACCACTTCACCTTCTCGGCCGTACGAGTATCACATTGTGTACTGGCATGCAATGCCGGCAACCTCAAATCGGGTTCTTCCTCATGTAATTGTCGGAACATCTCTACCATTCCCATATCTTGCACCAAGACAGCATCTACTCCAATACGAGCCAATTCGCGGATAAGCGACTTTGTATCGGCTAATTCCTGTTCATAAATAATGGTGTTGACTGTCACATAAATACGTACCCCAAACTGATGGGCATACCTACATAATTGTGCAATATCGTCTATAGCATTGCCGGCAGCAACCCTCGCACCGAAGTGAGTGGCTCCGATATAGACGGCATCGGCCCCATGTGCAATGGCAGCCAAGCCACACTCCAAGTTCTTAGCAGGTGCCAAGAGTTCCAACGTACGTATTTTTTCCATCAGCGAATATCGTCTATATTATAAGGAGTCTCCTGATATACGTAATAATTTATCCAATTGTTATAGAACAAGTTGGCATGTGCACGCCAGCTCACAATAGGCTCTAGTGCCGGATTATCATCATGATAATAATTCCGGGGTAACTCTACATCATCTCGAATATTCTTATCTCGCTTATATTCTTTGTCCAAAGTGTCGGGTGCATATTCCAAATGTCCGGTGATAAAGAATTCCCGTCCGCCACGCGCCATCACCACACTAACTCCACTCTCGGCCGATTCCGCGATAATATCCAGTTCGGGATGCTTCTCTATATCTTCACGATGCACTTCTGTATGTCTGCTTTGAGGCATGTTAAATTCTTCATCGAAGCCTCTAAAGATAGGCAATTGCGGTGCTATAGTCTTCTGTTTGAAGATACCGAACATTTTCTTATCCAACCCATATTTGGGCACATCGTAGAAATGGTATAGCCCTGCCATTGCCCCCCAACATAGGTATAGCGTACTCGTAACATGCGTACGAGCCCAATTAAAGATACGAATTATTTCCGGCCAATACTCTACTTCCTCATAAGGCATGGTTTCAATGGGTGCTCCGGTAATTATCATTCCGTCGAACTTCTCACGAGACAGAGCTTCAAAATCACGATAAAACATCATCATATGTTCCACCGGCGTATTCTTCGGAGTATGACTTTTCAACTTCATGAAGTAGATTTCAAGCTGCAAAGGTGTGTTTGATAGCAACCTGACTAAATCGGTCTCGGTCGTTATCTTGAGCGGCATCAAGTTGAGTACCACAATCTTTAGAGGTCTGATTTCCTGATTGTGCGCACGCGTCTCATCCATCACAAAGATATTTTCTTGCTTTAATATCTCTATCGCAGGCAGTCTGTCTGGTAATCGTAACGGCATTTATGTTCCTTTCAATCTATAAAACTCCTCGCAAAGATAGTGCTATTCATAGATATAACCAAATAAAATTGCAGCATCTGAAAGCGCATATTACAATCCAAACTCATTTACTAGTCTACTTAGTAACTTATCCATTACTTCGTTGCAGAGGCACATCAGCGATGCTGCAAAAACCAAACAGCAAGACTGCCTCGACTTGCCAGCAGTCCTGCCGTAGCCTTGCAGTAACCTCACCCCGTCCCTCTCGCAAGGAGAGGGAGACTGGTTCGAGCCACTCATTGGATGCTCCATCGCCTTGATTGACAGCAAACACCATATGCTGGAAGCAACAATCTTTGACTGCACCGTGCTAATGTTTCACCTCAATAGAGAATTGAAAATATGAAAAACAGAAGCTATGTATTGGACAAAAACAAAATATAACTATCTTTGTAGAAGCAAAGACTGCACTCGACAATCTGAGAATACATTTTCATTGCGCTCGTTTGCACTTCCTTTGTAAACATATCATGATTATCAGTAATTCTAAAAATCAATATCAAATGAAAAGACTATCTATTTTATTATTAGCATGTTGCGCCACACTTCTATTGTTGGCACAACCTGCACGACCGAAACTTGTGGTGGGACTTGCTATCGATCAAATGCGGTGGGACTACCTTTACTATTATTACGACCAATATGGTAAGGGCGGATTGAAGCGCTTGCTCAACGAAGGGTTTAGTTGCGAAAACACTATGATAAACTATATCCCGACAGTAACAGCCATTGGCCATACATCCATCTATACCGGTTCTGTGCCTGCTCTTCATGGTATTGCCGGCAACAACTTCCATCTAGGTAATAAAAAAGTGTATTGTTGCGAAGACAAAACTGTGCAAACCGTGGGTAGCAATAGCAAGGAAGGGATGATGTCGCCACGCAATATGTGGGCTACAACTATCGGAGACATGCTCAAAATGGCTACCGATGCCAAGTCGAAAGTGATAGGCGTAGCACTCAAAGACCGCGCTTCCATATTCCCAGCCGGTCATGCTGCCGATGCCGCTTATTGGTGGGACCACAGCTCTAGAGGCTATATCACCAGCACCTATTATATGAAGCAACTGCCAGCATGGGTAGAAAAGTTCAACAAGGCCAACCGCCCGGCTAAGGATGTAGACATTACCGGCATTCCCGATGGAGTGACCAGTACGTTCAAAATGGCCGAAGCTACCATCAAAAACGAGCAGATGGGTATGCGTGGACAGACCGATATGCTCTGCATAAGTGTATCATCGACCGACATCATCGGGCATAAATACGGCACACGTGGCAAGGAAAACCACGATGTCTATATGCGCTTAGACAGGGATTTAGCAGAGTTTTTCAATTATCTAGACCGCAAAATTGGTCGTGGCAACTACCTCTTCTTCCTCTCGGCCGACCATGCCGGTGCTCACAATCCAAACGTATCACGCAGTCACAACATTCCTGCTGGTGGTTGGGATTATAAAGCTACCATGACAGCACTCAACAATCATCTGCAACAGAAATTCGGTGTAGCCGACCTCTTCAACGACATTTACTCCACAGCGATGTATCTAAACCACGATGTTACCAAGAAAGCCGGCCTTGACGAAAAGGCTGTTAAGGCTGCAGCAGTAGACTATTTGAAGGCCGATTCACAATTTGTATATGTGGTAGATATGGATAACATTGCCTCAGCTCCTATCAATTCCATTGTGCGCGAACGTGCTATTAATGGCTATTGCCGCGGTAGAAGTGGTGAGCTATTAGTTATCCAACGTCCTAACATGCTACCTTTCAAGGTTGCAGCCGACTACATCGGTACGTCACACAGTGCATGGAATCCCTACGATTCCCACATTCCACTTGTATTCATGGGATGGAACGTGAAACATGGCCAGACCTCTACGCCGACCTATATCACCGATATTGCACCCACTGTCTGCCAGATGCTTCACATACAAATGCCTAATGCTTGTGTTGGCAACGCTATATTGAAAGTTGTAGAATAAGAATCTTACGGTATATAAAGAATAAAACCGGCATCTCAACAAGGGATGTCGGTTTTATTATATTGTTGAAGTTTCGCTATCATGCTCAACTTCAGCATTATTTGGAGTAAAACGCCTGTCAGGCGTTGGAGTTACAAAGGGGAGTTAATAGACATTTGTCTGTTTACTCCAAGGCTTTTTGAGGCTTTTACTTCTACTAACTCCTGATGACTCCCGAACATGTCATACTTGAGCTATATTATAGTAGGTATATCTTACCAAAGCTGCAAACGCTCGCTTTCAGGGATAAACATCTTATCTCCCTGCTTCACATCGAAAGCCTTATACCAAGCATCAATATGAGGAAGAGCACCATTTACACGCCATTCGCCCAGTGAGTGAGGATCGCTCTTCACACGGTTACGAATTTCTTTCTCAGTGATATTCTGTCCCCATACACCGGCATAAGCAATGAAGAAACGTTGATCTGCGGTGAATCCTTCTTTAGTTTTCAAAGGCTTCTTGGCTGTAGCATTCTTGTAAGCATAGTAAGCTAACTGAAGGCCTCCGTGGTCTGCAAGGTTCTCACCCAATGTTAATCGACCGTTACCTTTAAGGTCTGGCAACACATTAATATTGCTAAAGAAGTCGGCATACTTATCTGTACGCTCCTTGAAATTGGCTGCATCGCTGGCTGTCCACCAGTCTTTCATATTACCATCCTTATCATATTGACGTCCCTGATCATCGAATCCGTGAGTCATCTCATGACCGATAACCACCCCGATAGCACCATAATTAAAGGCATCATCGGCCTTAGGATCGAAGAACGGATACTGCAAAATACCAGCGGGGAAGCAAATCTCGTTAGTCGTAGGATTGTAATAAGCATTCACTGTCTGCGGAGTCATACCCCATTCGTCACGGTCTACCGGTTTGCCGGCTCTCTTTTCGATATGGCGAACACTCCAAAATTCGGTACAAGCCATCATATTTTCGTAGTAAGACTTAGCCGGATCAATGATCAATCTTGACATATCTTCCCACTTATCAGGATAACCTATCTTCACATAGAAGGCATCCAACTTTTCATGAGCAGCAGCCTTTGTTGTGTCGCTCATCCAAGTTTGTGCATCTATACGCTGTCCGAGAGAGATTTGTAAGTTGCGAACAAGTTCCTTCATACGCTTCTTGCTTGATTCCGGGAAGTAACGCTCAGCATACATTTTACCCAACGCCTCGCCCAGAACACTCTCTACTTGATTAGTAGCTTTCTTCCAACGAGGATAATCAACCTTACGTCCACGCATGGTTTTACCAAAGAAATCGAAATTGGCAGCAATCACCTCGTCGCTCAAATAAGAAGCTGACGATTGAATAAGATCCCACTCCATGAGGGCACGAAGGTCGTCGGCAGAGAGCACTGCGGTCAATTTATCGACGCCGGCCATGAATGCTGGCTGTCCTACAACCATCTCTTGGATATAGTCGACCTTCACACCACGAGCCTTAGACATGGCTTCCAAATCGATACCGGGATAGTTTTCCTTGAACTCGGCTAATGTCATCTTATTGTAATTAGCCTGTGGATCGCGCAGTTCTGTATTACTTTTGGATATCAAAGCCACTGCCGTTTCAAAACGCATGATAGCATCTCGGCGACTTTCGGCTTCTGTCTGAGAGAATCCGAAGAGCTGGAACATACGCACAATGTGCTTCTTATAAGCTTCACGAATATCGGCTGTGGCCGCATCGTTGTCTACATAATAATCTTTCTGACCCAAAGTAAGACCACCCTGATAGATGCTCAGAATATTCATCTTGGCATTTTTGTCATCAGCACCAAACCATGTACTGAATGGAACACCATATCCGAAAGTAGCATACTTGAGTTGCAAAGCCTTCAAATCGGCAATAGTCTTGGCACTTTCAAACTCCTTCATACGGGGCATCACAGGACTAACGCCCTCTTTGTTACGACGAACAGAGTCCATAGCCAGCTTATAAAGATCGCTCAACTTCTGCTCAGTAGTACCCTGCTTGAACTTTTTCTTGAGGAGTTCATCCAAGATAGAGTTGATACGTTTGTTGTTATCTTCTTGCAACTTGTCGAAACTTCCGTAACGACTATAGGCTGCCGGCAGTGGATTATTCTTCTGCCAACCACCTGTTGCAAACTCATAGAAATCGTCGGCAGGACGCACGGTCTTGTCAAGATTGGCTGCTTTAAGTCCCGTAGCATTCTGTGCCATACTCAATTCGGGCATGGCCACGAAAGCCAACATGGGAACAATCGTTTTTAAATTCATCATTTCGTTATTTGGATTATTGATATATTCGTTAATCATCATGCTTGCAATTCCTCCAATTTCTCGGAGAGTTCCAACCATTTCTCATTCTCTTCGTCGAGCTTACGCTTCACTGCCGTGTACTCAGTAACCAACTCCATGTTGGAAGCATTAGCTGGATCGCAAAGCAAAGTATCCAACTCGGCAATACGCTTCTCCATGGATACTATTCTCGACTCGCTTTCCTTAACGGCTTTTTCTGCTTTATTAAGTCGCTTTTGTAGCTCTTTACGCTCAGCGTAACTCTCTTTACCGCTAGACAGAATAGGGGTAGTAACTGCTGTATCTGCTTTAGTTGAAACCGTTCGTTCAGCCATCGAAGCATTTTGCAAAGCCTCTCCTACGGTCTCGGCTTGGTATGCTTGCAGATAATCATAGATGCCTCCCAAATGCTCTCTCACCTGTCCACCGCGGAATTCATATACTTTCTCGGCCAATCCATCAAGGAATTCACGGTCGTGACTCACAATGATAGCCGTACCGTCGAAGGCACGTATAGCCTCTTTCAACACATCTTTAGAAGGCATATCAAGGTGATTGGTAGGCTCGTCGAGAATCAACAAATTGACAGGTTCGAGCAATAAGCGAATCATGGCTAATCTGCTACGCTCGCCACCACTAAGGAATTTCACCTTTTTATCAGAAGCCTCACCACCGAACATGAATGCTCCAAGAATGTCGTTGATACGCAGACGCACTTCGCCTTTAGCCACATGTTCTATCGTATCGTACACCGTCAGTTCCTCATCAAGCAACTGTGCCTGATTCTGAGCGAAATAACCAATCTGCACATTGTGTCCGACCTTAAGCTTACCTGTGTATGGTATCTCGCCCATTATACATTTAACAAGCGTTGACTTGCCCTCACCATTCTTGCCAACAAAAGCAACTTTCTCGCCTCGTCGAATGGTTAGGTTAACATGCTTAAACACAGTATGAGCGTCATAATCCTTACGTACATCCTCACAAATAACGGGAAAATCACCACTACGTAAGCATGGTGGGAACTTGAGGTGGAGCGCAGAGTTGTCGACTTCGTCTACTTCGATGGGCACAATCTTCTCTAATTGCTTGATACGGCTCTGCACTTGTACAGCCTTCGTGGGCTTATAACGAAACTTTTCAATAAAGTCTTTGATGTCGGCTATCTCCTTTTGCTGGTTCTCATAGGCACGAAGTTGCTGTTCTCGGCGCTCAGCTCGGAGCGTAACGTACTCATTGTACTTAACACGATAGTCTTCGGCACGACCACATGTAATCTCTATGGTGCGATTAGTGACGTTGTTGATGAACGCTCTATCGTGACTTACAAGTACCACAGCACTTGAACTTTGGATCAAAAACTGTTCGAGCCACTGAATAGAATCAATATCAAGATGGTTGGTCGGTTCGTCTAATAGCAATACATCAGGCTTCTGTAACAAGATTTTAGCAAGTTCGATACGCATTCGCCATCCCCCAGAGAACTCGCGAGTAGGTCGTTCGAAATCACTACGTTCAAAGCCTAAGCCCACTAAAGTACGCTCAATTTCAGCCTCATAGTTCTCGCCTCCAAGCATCATAAAGCGTTCATGCTCCTGCGTAAACTTATCAACCAAGGCAGCATAGCTCTCACTTTCGTAGTCGGTGCGGTCGGCCATCTCTTGTTGCATCTTCTCTATACGAGCCTGAAGATTGGTCGTACTCGCGAAAGCTTTGCGTGTTTCTTCGCGCACAGTGGTGTCGTCTTGCAGCTTCATAACCTGCGGTAAATAGCCTATCGTGCAATCATTAGGCACAGAGACAGTCCCGTCAGTGGGCTTCTGAATGCCACATAGAATCTTAAGCATGGTAGACTTGCCTGCTCCATTCTTACCTACAAGGGCAATACGATCATGATCGTTCACAACAAAACTAACATCGGTGAATAGCGGTTTCACACCAAATTCAACCTTCAAACCTTCTACTGAAATCATTATTTAGTACACCTTATTATATTGCAAAGTTACGCTGAAATAATAATATTACAAAATAAATAGTTTGAAAGTTCCCTTTATCTGTTGCATTGAAGTATCTTTGCAGATACTATAAAAAACAATTAGACATGAATCTATTTACAAATATCATAGCCCAAGCACTTTCTTTATCTGCAAGAAGTGTCGAGCATACACTTCAACTATTGGATGAGGGCTGTACCATCCCGTTCATCTCGCGGTATCGTAAAGAACAGACCGGCTCATTAGACGAAGTGCAAATAGCTTCCATCAGCGAACTAAATGACAAATACAAAGAACTTGTTAAACGCAAAGAGACCATCTGTAAGACCATCACAGAGCAGGGGAAGATAACCGACGACCTACTGTCGCGCATCAACAATTGTTGGAATGGCACGGAATTGGAGGATATTTACCTACCCTATAAACCCAAGCGTAGGACGAAAGCCCAAATAGCTCGCGAACAAGGATTGGAGCCTTTGGCCACTATTATCCTGTTACAAAGAGAGCAACATCCCCACCATGCCGCAACTAGATTCGTCAAAGGAGACATCAAAAACAGTATAGAAGCTATCAAAGGGGCACAAGATATCATCGCCGAAACAGTGAATGAGGACGAGCGTTCGCGCCAACAACTACGCTCACTTTACCGCCGTGGAGCGGTCATTACATCGAAAGTGGTCAAAACAAAGAAAGATATAGAGGAAGCACAAAAGTTCAGTGACTATTTCGATTGGCAAGAACCGCTAAAGCGTTGTTCCAGTCATAGATTGTTAGCTATGCGTAGAGGCGAGAACGAAGGGATTCTGCGAGTTAGCATTTCGGCCGATGACGAAGAATGTTTGAGCCGTTTAAAACGACTATATATCAAAGGTTTTGGGGCATGTCAAAAGCTCGTTGAGGAGGCTGTAGAAGACGCTTATAAGCGCCTACTCAAACCTGCTATGGAGAATGAGTTTACGGCTTTAAGCAAAGAGGTGGCCGACCAAGAGGCTATCAAGGTGTTTGTGGGCAACTTGAGGCAACTTTTATTAGCTGCGCCTTTAGGGCAAAAGAAAGTCATGGGAGTTGATCCGGGCTTTCGGACTGGCTGTAAAGTAGTTTGTCTAGATGCTCAAGGAAATCTTCTCTATCACACGGTTGTAGACATATTACCACCCAAAGGTAATCAACTTTCGGCTTCGAAACAGTTCGCAGAAGTCGCCAAGAAATTCTCATGTGAGGCCATTGCTGTTGGTAATGGGACGGCCAGCCGAGAGACAAGCGATATTATCAAGCACACAGAGTTTTATCGCTCAGACTTGCCTGTGTATGTTGTGAGCGAAGATGGGGCCTCTATTTACTCAGCATCAAAGGTTGCTCGTGAAGAATTCCCAAATGAAGACGTCACTGTTCGAGGCGCAGTTTCCATCGCCCGACGCCTCATGGACCCACTGGCAGAACTTGTTAAGATTGATCCAAAAAACATTGGCGTGGGGCAATATCAGCACGATGTCGACCAAACACAACTTAAAAAGAGCCTTGATCAAACTATTGAAAGTTGCGTAAATACGGTTGGTGTCAACCTCAACACGGCTAGCCAGCAATTGCTTACATACGTAAGTGGGCTCGGTCCGACACTTGCTAGCAACATCGTTGAATACAGAATGAAGAACGGTCCTTTCGCTACTCGTGCTGAATTAAAAAAGGTTCCACGTCTCGGACCGGCAGCATTCCAACAATGTGCTGGCTTCCTACGCATCCCAAACAGTAAGAATCCACTTGATAACAGTGCTGTACACCCTGAAAGTTACGGCATTGTTGAAGCCATGGCCAAGGACAATCGTTGCACCGTAGCAGAACTTATCAAGCATAAAGACATACAACAAACCATCGATTTGAATCGCTATATCACCGCCGAAAGAGGCCTACCGACACTCAACGACATTATGAAAGAGTTGGAAAAGCCCGGCCGGGACCCTCGAAATGAGATTGAAACATTTGAATTCGACGAGCGAGTGAAAGACATCAAAGATTTGGAAACAGGCATGGAACTACCGGGTATCGTTACCAATATCACTAATTTCGGTGCCTTTGTAGATATTGGCGTGCACCAAGACGGGCTTGTACACATCTCTCAATTGTCCCATCATTTCGTCAAAGATCCCAATGAAGCGGTGCATTTACACCAGCATGTACGGGTGAAAGTATTAGAGGTAGATTTCCAACGAAAAAGAATCAGCCTCACAATGAAATTTTAATCAATTAAGATATTAAAATAATAACAAAATAAATTCGCTTATATTATCAAAAGTTACTATATTTGCAATTCAAATAATTTACCGTTAAAAACTAGAAACCAAACAAAATGAAACTCACAATGAGAAGAAGTAAAAGGTTTATGTTGGCCACTATTTGCACGTTAATGGCAACTATGTGGTCCGTTCAAGCATTTGCACAATTCGACTGGCACTACACCATTAAGAACGGTACTGCCGTGACTGATGTGCCTACACGCCCTGAAGGCCAAAAAGATGTAATCAATTTGGTAACACCTAAATTGAAAGTTGTACGTGTAGCATTCGTAGGTTTAGGTATGCGTGGACCCGGTGCTGTAGAACGGTGGACTCACATTCCCGGCATCCAGATTATGGCTTTGTGCGATCATGAGAAAGAACGTGCAGAGAAATGCCAAAACATTTTGAGAAAAGCTTCAATGCCTGCTGCCGATGTTTACTATGGAGAAGAGGGCTACAAGGAACTATGTCAGCGCAAAGACATTGACCTCGTGTACATTGCAACCGACTGGTTACACCATTTCATCGTTGCAAAATACGCTATGGAACATGGCAAACATGTTGCTATTGAAGTACCTTCTGCTATGAACATGAACGAGATTTGGACTTTGATTAACTTGTCAGAGAAAAATCGTCTCCACTGTATGATGCTGGAAAACTGCTGCTATGACTTCTTTGAGTTGAATACTTTGAACATGGCACAGCACGGTGTATTCGGCGACGTACTCTATACTCAAGGTGCTTATCGCCATGATTTGAGTCCGTACTGGTCATATTACTGGAAAAAAGATGCTAACGACAAGCTTGGCTGGAGACTTGATTACAATCAAAAGTTCCGCGGTGATGTATATGCAACTCACGGTCTAGGCCCCATCGCTCAGGTTCTTAACATCCACCGTGGCGACCGTATGCGTACCTTGATTGCCATGGATACCAAGTCGGTTAATGGTAAGAAGAAGGTTGAAGAAGCTACCGGTAAGGCATGTACTGAATTCAAGAATGGCGACCACACTACTACTCTGATTCGTACTGATAACGGCAAAGTGTTGGAAATCCATCACAATGTCATGAATCCACAGCCTTACAACCGTATGTATCAGCTCACCGGTACTGAAGGATTTGCTAATAAATACCCAGTAGAAGGCTATGCTGTATCTTCTAAGAAGATGCAAAGTTCGGGTGTAGCTCCCTCTTCCGACAACCTCTCTGGACACGAATACCTCTCGGCAAAAGATGCTCAAGCACTCGTAGAGAAGTATACTAGCCCCATCGTCAAGAAGTATGGCGAAGAAGCAAAGGAAGTTGGTGGACACGGCGGTATGGACTTTATCATGGATAGTCGCTTAGTTTACTGTCTACAAAACGGTCTTCCACTAGATATGGACGTTTATGATCTCGGTGAATGGTGCTGCCTCGCCGAACTAGGCGCTATCTCTATGGACAACGGCAACATTCCTGTAGAAGTTCCAGACTTCACTCGTGGACACTCCAACGACGTCAAAGGATACGCCCATGCATTCGCTAGTCCGGAGCAAGAAGCTCTGACTGCTGCAGAAGCTAAGGCTTTCACAGCGAAGCTCAAAGCTCAAGGTAAGAAGTATTGGGAAAAAATAGACAAGAAATCTAAGAAGTAATTACTTCGTAACATAGGAGGACTCCAATCCTCCTATGTTCAATTTCAAGCTATCATATCTTATCACGAACGTTATTAACTCATTGACCTACACCTTCTTATGAATAGAGAAACAGACTTAACAGTATCCACTTACGGCATTGCCAAAGACTTAGATTACGAAGTGATCGTGTTGCCTTGGGGAGCAACAGAGCCTCACAACTGGCACTTACCTTACATGACAGACTGTATTCTCTCACATGCCGTTGCCGCAGACGCAGCCCAATTAGCTTTTCAGAAATATAATGTAAGGTGTATGGTAATGCCTCCTATCACGCTAGGTTCACAAAATCCGGGACAACGCGAACTTCCTTTCTGCATTCACGGACGCTATGAAACGCAGAAAGCTATCCTCACCGACATCGTAAGTTCGCTCCATCATCAAGGTTTCCGTAAACTTTTTATTATCAACGGGCATGGCGGAAACAACTTCAAGAACATGATTCGAGACCTATCAATAGACTATCCTAACTTTTTAATAACGGTTAGCAACTGGTTCAATCATATCAATCCTAAAGACTTTTTTACCACACCGGGCGACCATGCCGATGAGGTTGAGACCTCTGTCATGATGCATTATCATCCCGAACTTGTCCGTCTTGATGAGACTGGGAACGGCAAAAGCCGTGGCTATGCCATCAAAGCGATGAAGACTGGCAACGTTTGGATGCCCCGACAGTGGGATATGGTATCGCATGATACAGGCATTGGCGCCCCTCACCTATCTACGGCTGAAAAGGGAAAGAAGTTTGCTAATGCTGTATGTGAGAGCTATGCCGAGTTTTTACGCGACTTTGCTAAAATCGAAAAAACAGAAGATTTCTACGAAGCATGGCCTTAAGATTTATTTTGTTATTACTAACTGCCTGCCTCACATCGATGTGTGGAGCAAGCCAAGAATATACGCTACAGATGAATATCCAACAATTAAAAGGTTTTCCTACTGCAGAAGCTGGTATAGAAAAGGGAGTATCGGCATGCTTTGCCGGACTCATTCAAGACCATCTTGTTATGGTCGGAGGATGTAATTTCCCCGAACGACCAGCAGCAGAGAAAGGAGAAAAAAGATACTATCAAGGTATCTACGCTACAGCTGTCAATGGTTCTGATACCAACGTTTGGGAAAAAGTGGGAGAGCTCCCTACCCCAATAGCTTACGGCGTAAGCATTGTGAAGGGCGAAACGCTCTATTGTATCGGTGGCAACAACGCTGAATCAAGCCTGAATACCACTTATGCCATCACGTTAAAAGGCGGTAAAGCCGAGATAACCAATCTTCCTACACTTCCTGCCAAGCTAGACAATCATGCCGGATGTGCCATTGGCGACAGTTTAATTGTGCTAGGTGGCAACTGGAACGGACATGCTTCTAATCGCGTATTGATGCTAGAACTGTCGGCACTTGATAAAGGTTGGCAGCAATTACCCGACTTTCCCGGAATTCCACGCGTACAACCAGTTTGCGCCTTCGTCGAAAATAGCATTTGCCTTTGGGGCGGTTCGTCGCCAAGGACGGAAGCTCAAGACACCCAATTAGGCTTAGAAGGTTGGCAATACGATTTCAATACTGCCACATGGACTGCTCTCCCTGCTGCTACCGACAACACAGGAGAGACCGTTTTCCTAGGTGGTGGATGTGCCACAACCCTGTCCGATGGAAGCATTATCGCCATGGGTGGTGTCAACAAAGACATATTCCTCAATGCCGTAAACCATCCCCAACTGGGCTATATGACCCATCCTGTAGAATGGTATCGCTTCAATCGGCTCGTCATGCAGTTTAAAGATGGACAATGGAAAACTATCGGAGAGAGCGAAGCAACAGCTCGTGCTGGTGCAGCATTATTCACCGACGGTACTCATCTCTATGAGATTGGCGGCGAACTCAAGCCGGGCATCCGCTCAACAGGCATTTACAAGATAACGATTAAATAATATCGATGAGGCCAATAAGCCCCATTGACTAATAAAACCAAAACCTAATGACAAATAAGAAATATTATCCATGGGTAGTCGTAGCCCTACTATGGATTGTAGCTCTACTCAACTACATGGACAGACAGATGCTTTCCACCATGCAGGAAGCTATGTCGCTAGATATACACGAGCTCAATAGTGCCGAGGCATTCGGTGCTTTGATGGCAGCATTTTTATGGGTCTATGGCCTTGCCAGCCCCTTCTCAGGCGTCATTGCCGACCGCGTAAGTCGTAAATGGCTCATCGTAGGTAGCTTGTTCGTATGGTCTTTAGTCACATTCCTTATGGGCTATGCCAACGATTTCCACACTCTCTACTGGTTACGTGGCATCATGGGCATCAGCGAAGCACTCTATATACCCTCTGCCCTATCGCTCATTGCCGACTGGCACGATGGAAAAACGCGCTCACTAGCTATTGGAATTCACATGACCGGCCTCTATGTGGGGCAGGCTATTGGTGGTTTCGGTGCTGCCGTAGCCTCACTATTCACATGGCACACAGCCTTCCATAGCTTCGGATTGATAGGCATTGCCTACGCCGTTGTGCTATTGTTGCTCCTCCACGAGAAACCCGAACATGCGAAAACTTCGGCCGAGGAAGGCCAAAAACGTGGTATATCCTCAGTCTTCAGTGGTCTAGGTATCGTCCTCTCTATATGGACTTTTTGGATAATCCTCTTCTTCTTTGCAGCCCCAAGTCTGCCGGGCTGGGCTACTAAAAACTGGCTACCGACACTCTTCGCTACCAATCTTGGTATTTCAATGGAACAAGCCGGCCCCATCTCTACCATAACTATAGCCGCTTCTTCGTTCTTAGGAGTCATCTTAGGTGGTATCTTATCCGACCGATGGGTGCAACGATGCCTGCGTGGTCGCATCTATACCAGTGCCATCGGACTTGGTCTTACCATCCCATCGCTCCTGCTTTTAGGCTACGGACATAGTCTGTTGGCCATCGTCGGAGCCGGCTGTCTATTCGGTATTGGCTTTGGAATGTTCGACGCCAACAACATGCCGATACTTTGCCAGTTCATTTCCTCACGTTATCGTGCTACTGCTTACGGCCTCATGAACATGACCGGTGTGTTTGCCGGAGCTGCCGTGACACAGGTACTAGGCAAATGGAAAGACGGTGGAATGCTGGGTGAAGGCTTTGCTTGGCTCAGTTTGGTCATGTTGGCTGCCCTATTATTGCAGCTCATCTTCCTTAAACCGAAGGCCGACAACTTAGAATAAAACAGATTCAAACATAAAAACATACATATAATTATGAATATGGAAAAGATTATTGGATTGATTGACGCACCATTTACTCCGTTTTATGAGAATGGCGACGTAAACTTAGAACCCATCGGAGCATATGCTCGTATGCTGCAAAAGAATGGGTTAAAGGGTGTTTTCATCAATGGTTCTTCCGGTGAAGGCTACATGCTGACTACCGAAGAACGCAAACAACTGGCCGAAAAATGGATTGCCGAAGCTCCCGAAGGATTCAAGGTGATTGTCCATGTAGGAAGCTGCTGTCTGCGCGACAGCCGAGAATTGGCTGCCCATGCACAGCAGATTGGCGCTTTCGGTATCGGTTCTATGGCGCCTCCATTCCCTAAAATCGGACGCATTGAAGAACTAGTAGAATACTGTGAAGAGATAGCTGCCGCTGCACCGGAGTTGCCTTTCTACTATTATCACATCCCTGCTTTCAACGGAGCATTCCTCCCCATGCTCGACTTATTGAAGGCTGTAGACAGTCGTATACCTAACTTCGCCGGCATCAAATATACCTTTGAGAGCCTGTATGAGTACAACCAATGCCGCTTGTATAAGAACGGTAAGTTTGATATGTTGCACGGACAGGACGAAACCATCCTGCCTTCACTTGCTCAAGGTGGTGCTCAAGGTGGTATCGGGGGTACAACCAACTACAATGGACGCGAGTTGACAGCCATCATCGACGCTTGGAAGAAGGGCGATATTGAGGCAGCTCGCGAACATCAGAACTTCGCTCAGGAGGTCATCAACGTCATTTGCCATTATCGCGGAAACATCGTTGGAGGCAAACGTATCATGAAATTGATGGGCTTCGACCTTGGTCCTAATCGTAAACCATTCCGCAATATGACAGCAGAAGAGGAAGATGCCATGCGCAAAGAACTAGAAGCCATCAACTTCTTCGAGCGTTGTAATCAGTTCTAAAGATTAATATGAGGATTCCAAGGAATCCATTACTAATAATTGCAAAGGCCTTGCAGCGATGCTGTAAGGCCTTTACTGTAATGCTGACTAATTGAGACAGCAATGCTGCCAAAACTTGGCAGCAACATCAAAGTATTATATGTAATACTCGGCAGAGTCTATCAAGCCTGCCCGAAGTGCATATTTAGTGGCTTCATGCACATTATTCACGCTTAGTTTACGGAAGATATTCTTGCGATGGGTATTGATGGTGTGGAAACTGGAAAACCTTTTTTCAGCAATCTCCTTGGTCGTCATACCGAGCGCTATATCCTTTAATATTTCGGTTTCTGTCTTCGTAAGCTTCACTCTTTCTTCCATCTGAGGAACCGGAGCCAGCAACATCTCTGCCATACGTTGGCTGATGAAACGTTGTTTCCGAATAGCATAATCTATCGAAGTCTTTATCTCTGACAAGGGAGATTCTTTCATAACGATACTGAATTCAGGGCCGCTTGCAATCAAATAGCGTACAAAATCCAAACTCAAATCTTCACTGAAAAGTATCCAATGGACTCGTTTGAAACGCTGGCTTAGAATCACCAATTCCTCACCATCATTAATATCGAACAGCGTATAATCGAGAATAACAATGCTGTCGGGATATTCGTGCAAACCCAACAATAGTTCTCCCTTATCCTCTATATACTTATAGTCTGCATCCGGTAGTCGCTCTATCAGATACATGAGGCCTGCGCGGGTGATATCTTGCCTGTCTGCGAGGAATATTTTCATATTGATTGTATTTTAAGAAAGCCTCTAGAATGTCATACGCAACATGAAACGAACACCGTTTTTCTTTGCTGTAGGCAAATTGTTGTAGTTCATGCGATGTACGAACTCCACATGCAGAATCTTGAAGATATTGTGAATACCGGCCACCAACTCCACATATGGCCGTTTGGAATCCATCACATACGTACCTTCGGGGAATGCCATCAAAACATGATCACCGGCATTCTTTTCAAGCAATGGATTATTCTTGTCGGTCAATTTGCCCCACAATGTCTTCACACCAAGGTACTCTCTCCACTTCAACTTCTTCAGCAAAGGGATACGATTGAATATCTTACCATTCAAATCCCAACTTACATCGAGGCTCGCATAGCGGTCGTTCAAGAACTCCATGTTGTTAATCATGTTGAAAGTTCCCTCTTGTACTATGTAACTAAGGTTGGCCGCAGGCATGATAAGCAGTGGATAAGGCACCTTGTTCCATTGTGCTCCAGCCCTCAATTTCACATCTACCTTACCCCAAGAATTCATCCAGAAGCGCTTATAGACACCAGCTTCGGTGAAGTTATAGTTATACTGACCACCCAATACTCCTTTAATACCCATCGTATGGCCAAGGGTAAATACCGGTGCATCGAGATTAATAGGCAGTCGACGTTGCTTGGTATTAATATAGGTACGTCCCGGTGCCAAATTAAACTGTATGCTCAATTCTGTCGTGCGAATCTTTCCGTTGTGTAAATATCGTCCAACCTCGCTATCATCCAGCACTGACAAGGTAGGTAACATAGAAGGATTAGTGGCCGAAATCGCACTAAGAGGCTCGAAAAACAGACGTCCCACAGCTTCATTGGCTTCCGTTTTGAGACCTATAGTGGTCTTCAATCCCCACTCTTCTTCGTATTCAAACTTCAATTGTTGGCGATTGTAGAACATCATTTTATCTACCTTTGCCCACTTGAATGCTGTAAATACATTATCCTTATCGGTTTGCATGAAACGGTCGGAAGGCGACATCACATCATAAGCTGAGGTAAACGTAAGGGTACGCTTGGGGAATTCGCGCGGCAAATAGTCCTTCTTATTGAACGAATAAGTAAGATTTCCCTCGTAATAAATCTTCTTACTGCGCCATCCACGAGCCAAATATCCCGATGCAAACCAATGCTTATTCAGGTTAGCAGTGGTCTGTGCGCTCACGCGAGTACGCAATCCATCAATGAAATTCTTGGTCAACATAGTGTTGATGGGGCCAATATCTACCTTGCTCGGATGGTTTAAATCGCCAGTTTCAACAAAATTTTCAATGAAAGCTTTGGCTCCGAAGATGATGTATTTGAATCCTTTGATTTGCTCAACTCGGTGGATAAACGCATCCATAGAACTTTCGCTCTTTGTCAATTCCACCCCTCTGTACCTGTTCCAGAAAGCTTCGTCGCGCATCATAGAGTTGGCCTCACGCCGCTCCTTGCCCTTACCTTTAAACAATTGTTTTGGCAATTCATCGAATGCATAGTCGCTTAAACGGGTTGTCCGCACCACGAGGAACTTGGAAAGAAAGCTAGCTAGCTTCATTTCCACAAACATATCGTCGACGCTCAACACCCATTCGCCATTCTCCAATTTCTTGAATTCCTGCGTTACATGTAGATTCTCGACGAAGTTTACATCGCTTCTTTTCGGGATAGTAAGTTCACATCGTTTCACATGCAGGGTAGAATCGGCCAATACATACAGCTCTCCACGGAATCCAAAATCTTGTTGATTGTTGGGTAGAAACTGTAGATGATAACATAAATCATGGTCTACATAGACCGTATCTTCTATATAATAACGGTAAAACGACACGGCATTCTTACCTATAGGACTTGTGAACGGATACTGTAAAAGCCTGATTTGGTCATCGTACAAGTCGACATCGGTGAACACATCCTTCATGGCTGTATTCAGAATATCACCGGTCTGGATAAGTTGATTGATACCATTGGAGTTCTGACCGGTGATAATATCCTTCTCAGACTTCGGGTCTTTACGATAAATATGCTGCGAAACGGTCTCGTCTACCGATACAGGAAGAATCAGTTTGTTAGTATATGGGCTCGTCTCTATTTGGTCTATGAGCCATTGTTTCTTCGCAAAGAAACCGCTATCTATGTCTAATGGCTTAATATCATTGACTGCTAGAGTTATCTTCTGATACTTATTATACTGATAATAAGGATGGTTATCCAAGTCTGTCTTCTTCTTGGCAGCAACCACACGCCTCATCAATTCCACTGCAGGATTATTCTTTCGAGAGTACTTGCCACGACTACTTTTAACCACAACTTCGGTTAATGTCTTCGTATCCTCGCGCAGTTTTACATTCAATACCGACGGGGTATTTGCCTTAATCATAAAGGTTCGTGGCTGATAACCTACTGCACTGATGGTCAATACCCATCCTTCGTGCCGCTCAATACTGTACAATCCCGAAGCATTACCACTTACTGCGATATGGTGTCCTTTGTAAGATGCACTGGGATAAAACAGTGTATCGCCTGTCGCTGCATCGGTAACGGTACCCGTTATCTGCGCTTTTATTCCTGAAGAGAATAGCAACAGTCCTATTAACAATATGTATATCCTGAATATTCTTTTCATAACTGCTCTAAATCAGTAATCACTTTGTCGGGCAACGACTCGTCATATTGCTTGTCGGTCCACCCCTCTCCCTTAAACCATACGGTCTTACAACCGATCTTCTGTGCGGGTTCTATATCTTTATAGAAGCTATCGCCTACCACAACTACGTCTTCGGTGTTCAGCCCCAATCGTTCTACTCCAATCTTAAAGATACGTGAATCGGGTTTTCTGATGCCCACAACAGCACTCTCTACCACACTCTTAAAGAATTTCTCAAATTCAAATTCGTGCAATACAACTTCTACATTACCATAGAAATTGCTCACCAATACCATGGGATAAACCTTTGACAGGCGGGTCAATACCTCACGGCTGTGCGCCGTATTACGCTTTACAAGTTCGTAAACATCGTTTAATACGGCATCGTGTGCTCGGTTAAAGGCTTCAAGATCAGCATCCCAAGCCCCATGTTCGCACAACCATTCCATCTCTAAGCGAATCTTTACATCAAGCGTTCGGTAGAAAGTAAAGTCCGGTTTGATAATAGGACTATTGCCTAATGTACGCTCTCCATGCACATAAGCATCTCTAAACTGCTGCTCGGTCACCGGGACTTGCTGCCGTTGATAGGCATACCACAAGACTTTTCCCCAATGACAACCAGCAGTATCAAGCGTTCCCCCATAATCAAATATATATCCTTTTATCCCGTCCATCATCTTTTTACGCTTTAAAATATTAAATAACTATTGAGCAAGTTTACCGGTCAGCCGACCACACAGGCTCTCGTGACGACTGTGCATATAGATATAAAGACAGGTCATCACCGACAATTCAAACAACGGATAGACCCAAGGACAATTCAACAAACACGTAATGTAAATGACAATAGCACGTGTATTGAAAGTCAAAATATTGGTATAAGCCATCAATGGGCGGCTTCCTGTTAAGAATTCTTGCCTCACCACCTCGTTAGGCTGCTCTTGCCAACGCTTGAAGAAAGCCTGAAATTTAGGCGTACGACGCTCTTGACTCTTGCAATAATTGGCATAATTGTAGTAGAATATGCGTCCCAAGAGATTACCATCTCGCTTCATCCGCTCGTAAACAGCACGCTGACTAGCATAATTATCTAGCTCGCTACCACTCTTACCTTTCAAGAAGAACAGATGTATCTGACGATAATAGTCGCTTAAAGAGCTTTGTGGAGAATGACAAACAAGCCCGGCAACAATATTAAGAAGCCAAATCCATACGCCCCACTTGACATCTGTATAAGGCATATACTCATTCATGAGGCGCAAACTAATCGCTATATAAATACAAGCAAACCATACATCGCCCGAAAAACCATCCAAAACACGACCTACCAAAGTCTTCTTACCGGTGAGACGAGCCATCTGTCCGTCGGTAGAATCACAGAAATTGGCAAACATCAACAGCAATACGCCCATGATATTATGCGTCAAATCTGTGAAATAGAACATATATCCGGCACCTATCCCTAAGAAAATAGAGAGGATAGTAATTGCATTTGGATGGATATTCAACTTATTCCAAAGGAGCGCAAACACCAGTCCTATGGGACGGGTAAAGTGTACATCCAACCACTCCTCGGTATCTTGGGATTTAAACGATGCCTGTAACAGCTCTTTAAAACTACTTTCCATTTCTTTTATCTATCATTATCGACGGCCAAACGTGCTATCTCTGCAGCTGCTTCCTCGCGACAACGAGAGAAGCTAGGCCAGTCATTAAAATCTATAATATAATAATGTCCGGTAGCATCAACAATGGCATCACCACCATAGACAGCCAAACCGGTAATATCAGCAACCTTTGCCACGGTCTCTTTCAAATCGTCTAGAGCAAACGGATAATGCTGGGCTTGCCCGTTAATCGCCTCTGCTCCAAACTTACTGATACCATCATCACTGGGATAATAATACTTGAAAAAACCTCCTCTAACGCCATAAAATTTAATCAAATCGCCCAGAACATGTGCACTCACCACCCAGTTTGTAATGCCACGGCGCTCAAATTCAGTC
The DNA here is from genome assembly GCF_000762865.1 of Prevotella sp. S7 MS 2. NCBI lineage: Bacteria > Pseudomonadati > Bacteroidota > Bacteroidia > Bacteroidales > Prevotellaceae > Prevotella > Prevotella sp. S7 MS 2. Next base: position 48,891 of record NZ_JRPT01000001.1, read on the forward strand.
TTAGCAGCAGCCAATTCATCGGCATCTCGACAATAGACGACATCGCTTTTTTGTTGTGCTGCGGCATCGCCACGCTTCAACCAATAACCGTTTCGTCCCGTTTTTTCCGGCATAGGAACACCCATTGCCGCCATCATTTGCTCCAGTTTGGTACGCGAACAGTTCTCCACACTAACCGGAGAATTAATAACCAAAGTTCCCCGTTGCTCCAATAAGCGAAGCACTTGTAGCGTCTTGGGTAGGCGAGCCATAGAGAATATGATGTCGGCTTCAACACTCTCATCGAGCAATGATTCATCTATTACGACCATATCCATAGCCAAATGGTGTCCGACAGCCTCTAAAATCAGCCGATCTTTCTCCACAGAATTAGGTGAAAAGCGATCGTCTCGACGAACACCTACAACTTTTAACTCTCTCGTTTTCAACTCTTTCAAGTTATTGATTAGACAAAAACGTCTCTGCTTTTACTATATCCGACGCATGATCAACATCCATTACCTTCGAAAAGGCAAATGCTTTCAACCGGCGACCATCTCTAACTAGTCCGCGTTGGAAGTTGCGCATACGACTTTCTCCTCGCTCCATGCAGTCGGCAAGTGTATTGATTGCGCTCCCCGTCAAGCCATATATACCACCCGATATATACCGACATCCCTCTACAGAGTCATCATAGAATCCTGTCACATTCATCTCTTGATCGGTTCCTACATACAGCGGTTTCTCGTCATCAATGTAGTCTGTTACTCCCATCAGCCCATCTTCTCCCACTTCGATAGTCTTTTTAAAAGCTTGAATATAGTCAGAAAACTCATCCTCACGGAAGATTGTATCTACTGTAGTCAGCACGAACGGCCCATGAGTTAGATGCTTACTCAACTCAAAGAAGCTATGCATCGAACTTGGGGTAGACTTTACCAAGAAGTTCAAAGGTATAGGGCGCCCATTCAAACCATCTCTCTCAAGATTAACCAAATGTAAACTTACGTCGGACATTTTGCTATTACAGATGACAAAAATCCTCTCTGCATCATTCGCCATAAAGATTCTTATCAGTCTATCAATCAAATGTTCATCCTGAATTCTAACTAGAGGCTTCGGCGCTTCCACCCCCTCTTGGGCCAAACGAGAACCTTCGCCGGCTGCAATAATTGCATAATCCATTAAAACTGTCAATATATTAAACAGTGACAAAGTTAAGCATATTCACTAAAAAGCAAAAACTTTTTAGCACATTTTTGTTTTTCACGATACACATTATGCACACCTAATCTAATAAGCGTGCATAACATACATTCTATTTCACTTGTGTTCTAGTCTATTTCCCTACACGCAAATCAGACACATCAATATCTCCTGTACCACGAAGTGATTGCTTCAACTGCTTGACTTGTCCCTTTAGGGTGATGTCACCCACACCCGCAAGTTCGCAATCTACCGTTCCACAACGATCTAAACTGGCATCTATATCGCCCGTACCATGTACACTAAAATAGGCACGAGCAGCATTTCGTAGGTTCATATCAATATCACCTACCCCCCGTACCTGCACATCGCTGCTCACTGTTTCTACATGTCCGAAGCGCATATCGCCTGCTCCATGAAGCTGAGCTGCAAAATAATCGCATACAATATCAGGCACATTCATATCTCCAGCACCCCGCAATATCAACGATAATGTATCAGTATCCAGTTTGCCATCAACTTCAAAAGAGCCGGCTCCCTTTAATTCGACAGCCGTCAAATCGGGAGATGAGATATAGATAGTAAGTTTTCCATCTTGATTATTGCCAAAAGGGAAAAAGTTAACGCTGTTCTTTTGACTCAAGACAATACGATTTCCGTCGTACGAAACCAATACGTTATTAACCCTATCTTTATCTCCTTCCAATCGTACTCCCAAAGTATCAGCCTGCTGATAAACAACTTTTCCCAACAGACGGGTTTCTATTTGTTCAAAAGGACGAACCTGAATGCGTCGTCCTATCTGCTCTTTCGAGCTGCTATTGCTATACGAACGACAACCTACTGTACCTAAAATAAAGACAGCAACCAATGCCAATGTCAATAATTTCTTCATCTCTATCCGTGTATTTATTTGATTCTAGATGTTTGACGTAGACTTACTTAGAAAAGTTGCAAGCCGATATAAGAAAATAGGATAAACTCATATGCAATCTTCATGGCAATCACCCATTTTACTGCCGAGCACAAACAGCAATGTTGCAAGGGGCTTTCAGCATTTCTGCAGGGGCTTGGCAGCAATATTGCCAAGCCCCTGCAGAAATCCAACTTATCTATCCTAAAGAAATAACAGTTATTGGATTGTAATGCTATTCGACTTACACCACTTCTTCAAATAAAAACAAGACTACACTTGTGCAGCCCCTCTTGTGAAATCTGGAACGCTTACTGGCATCGCCCCATGGGATATGGAGAGAGCCGACAATTCACTCACACAACACCATTCGGCCATATCATACACATCCATATCGAGCGGCAAGCCACGATGTAGACAATAAGCCAACCGATAATCCATATAAAACGACATACCACCACGTGGGTCTAGCTTGTGAGCCAAGGCTTGTTGCTCGCCGAAATAAGTAGGATAATGCACTTGAAGCAGTGGTTCCATCACATCGTTACTCAACACCTGATTAGCAAACTCCAATGGTAATTGCAACTGTTGGAGGCTACCCTCTGCCAACACTACTTGTGGATGAGGATATTTTGAAGCATATCCTTGTGTGCCGACAACTTTATATCCACGACTATAAGGGCGTGGATTCATCACATTATGACTGAGCGTAATAGTTTTTCCACACAATGTTCGAATAAGCATAGTGGTTTCGTCGCCATTCGAGAACTCCTCACATGGTTTATCCATCAGGCGCTGATACACTGATCCACCGGTATAAGCATCGCTCTGCATAGCCACCAAATAATCGAAGCGATCAGTGCGATGAATATCAAGCAACTGGCAGAGTGGTCCCAATCCATGCGTGGGGTACACATCACCACAATGTGTTCGGTTGTATTCTATGCGCCAAGACGTCCATTGGTCGGTCATAAAATGAGTGTAACCACCCTCCACATGCACAACATTACCGAATATTCCACGATGATATAACTGCCGAATAGCAGTTTCAAAATAATCGTATACAGAATTCTCCAACATCATACAATGCCGTCGAGTCTGCTCCGCCTTGTCTATCAACTGCCATATATCGGTCAGCGACAAAGCTGCCGGCACCTCTATGGCCACATGCTTGCCATGCTCCATAGCACATAGTGCTATCTCGGTATGGCTCTGCCAATCGGTACATATATATACAATATCGAGACTAGACAATGCACATAGCCGGGCATAACCATCTTGCCCAGAAAATAAATTCATGTTTTCCTTCCCAATGACAACAGCACATTGATTGACAAAATCGATATTAGCATCGCATAATGCTACGATTTCCACTCCATCAATATGCGACCATCGTTTGACAGCCGACTGTCCACGATACCCTAATCCTACAAAACCAATGCGTATTCTATCTAAAGGTTCCGTAGCCAACTGCAATACATCCTGTTGTCCTCTCTTTCGATTTGGTATGATAGTTGAAAGGGGTTGGGAATTCATCTTCATCTTTTCAAATGTTGATTATATGCTGCAAAGATATAGAAAAATAAGAATCTGACAGACAGTTCTGACAAATATGTGATGGTGGGACAAAGGATTACATTGTCTAAAAGTTGCTAAAAATCATAATTCACACATACAAAAAATAGCACATTCATACACTTATGCAGACAAAAAATGATTATCTTTGTTCCCAAATTATTGATACATCAACATCGGAATGAGTCATGAACATCTTACTCGTGTGTTGGCACAGACAGTAGAAGAGCTATCTGAACCACGCTCATTGAAAGGTTTGTTCCACCAACATCGCGACGGCGACCCTATTCCCTCAGGCAAGGTGCTTGAGGAAATCATCGATTTGTCACGTGCAATTCTATTTCCCGGCTATTACGGAAAATCTTCCGTAAATACCAATACCATCAAATTTCATATCGGTGTAAACGTCGAACGCCTTTATAAACTTTTGTCCGTCCAAATTCTGGCGGGCTTATGTTTCTCCGATTGTGATAAACAGGAGGATGAACATGTGATGGATTCACTTCGCCAATCGGCCGAAGACTTGGCCATGAAGCTCATAGCTAAGTTACCAGAAATCAGACAAACACTGAGCACAGACGTCATAGCTGCTTTCAACGGAGACCCTGCCGCTGACAGTTATGCAGAGATTATATCATGCTATCCGGTGATAAAAGCGCTGACAAACTATCGTGTGGCTCACGAACTATATAAATTAAACGTGCCTTTGATTCCTCGTATGATGACAGAGATGGCACACTCCGAGACCGGTATCGACATCCATCCGGAGGCCACTATAGGCCAATATTTCACCATAGACCACGGTACGGGTGTGGTTATCGGTGCTACCTGTATCATCGGAAATAACGTAAAACTCTATCAAGGTGTGACGTTAGGAGCCAAGAGTTTCCCACTCGACGAGAACGGAAACCCCATCAAAGGCATCCCACGCCACCCCATCTTGGAAGACAACGTAATAGTTTATGCCAACGCTACCGTATTAGGTCGCATCACAATCGGCGACAGTTGCATCATCGGAGCAAACGTATGGGTGACCGAGGACATGGAACCGCAGACGAAGAAATATAAGAAAAATTAAACATAGCAAATTAAACAATGGAATTTGAACTCATTGCCAAGACCTTTATGGGATTGGAAACAGTCTTGGCACAAGAGCTAACCCAACTGGGAGCAAACAATGTACAGATTGGTAGACGCATGGTTTCGTTTACCGGCGACAAGCGAATGATGTATCGTGCGAACTTCCAATTGCACACAGCTATTCGTATATTGAAACCTATCGCACACTTCAAAGCGAAGTCGGCTGACGATATGTACGAGGAAGTAAAGAAGATAGACTGGAGCAAATATATAGAAGAAGGTAAGACTTTCTCGGTTGATTCGGTGGTTTATTCAGAAGAGTTTAGAAACTCACGTTTCGTGACTTACAAGGTGAAAGATGCCATTGTAGACCAGTTTCGTGAGAAAACTGGCAAGCGACCCAATATCAGTGTAAGCAATCCGGACATCAGATTGAATATTCATGTAGCCGAAGATAAAGCCACACTGTCGCTCGATTCCAGTGGAGAAAGTCTTCATCGCCGCGGTTATCGACAAGAGTCGGTAGAGGCACCGCTTAACGAAGTACTTGCAGCGGGTATGATATTGATGACTGGATGGAAAGGCGATACCGACTTTATAGACCCAATGTGCGGTTCAGGTACCATCGTTGTGGAGGCCGCTTTAATTGCTAGAAACATCAGTCCGGGTGTATTCCGCAAAGAATATGCGTTCGAGAAATGGCCCGACTTCGACCAAGAAATGTTCGATGAGATATATAATGACGACTCACAAGAGCGCGAGTTCACACACCATATTTATGGTTACGACATTGATATGAAGGCCGTAAACACAGCAAGACTGAATGTTAGAGCTGCTGGACTTACCAAAGACGTAACGATAGAACAGCAAGATTTCAAGAATTTCACAAAGCCAGAGAACCCTGCTATCATGGTGATGAATCCTCCATACGGCGAGCGTATCTCCACACCTAATCTATTAGGCACTTATAAAATGATTGGTGAACGACTCAAGCATCAGTTTACAGGCAACGAAGCATGGGTATTAAGCTATCGTGAAGAGTGTTTCGACCAAATTGGCCTCAAGCCTTCTATCAAGATACCTGTATACAATGGAAGTCTGGAATGCGAGTTCCGCAAGTATGCTATGTTCGATGGTAGAATGAAAGAATTCCGTTCTGAGGGCGGTATCGTGAAGACTGAGAAAGAAAAAGCAGAAATGGCAGAGAAGCATCGCTTTAAGAAAAACCGCGAATTCAAGAAACGATTGGACGAAGAAGAAGAGAATGAAGCAGCCGATATTCGCTCCTTTAAATTCCATTCATTGGAACGTCGGGAACCTCGCCGGGCTGATGATGACGACTCACGTCCACGTAAACGCTTCACCAACGACCGCAAAGGCTCGTTCGGAAAGAAAGATTTTAAAGGTGGATTCGGTAAAGGTGACCGTCGCACAGGATTTGATAAAAGACGTAAAAGATTTGATAATGATGAAGATTAAGAGTTTACTTACCATTCTATTCATAGCAACCACGACCATGAGTCAGGCGCAATTAAAGCACTTTACCCTTGAAGATCTCAACTTCGGAGGTAACAATTATTATAATATGGTGCCCCAAAACCGTTACACAACATGGTGGGGAGACCAATTGGTGCGACTTGATGCCGACGCATGCAAGACTATTGATGCGAAGAATGGTAAAGAGAAGATACTCTTTAATCTATCAGATGTGAACAAGCATGTGGCCGATAGCTTGGGCAAAGTACATAGTTTATACTATGCAGAGTTCCCCTATAGCGGTAAGACGGTAGTTCTATTGACCAACATGAAAAGCCGTCTTCTCTATGATTTTCGGAAGAAATCGGTTGTTTGGTCACAGTCTTTGACTGGACAAGAGCATGCAGATTGGAATGCCATCAGTAAGGCCGTAGCTTATGTGAAAGACTCTCAGCTCTACGTAAAACAAGGAAATCGCACCGTACAACTAACCACCGATGGCAGTAATGACATCGTTTATGGACAGAGTGTACACCGCGATGAATTCGGCATATCAAAGGGAACATACTGGAGCAACGATGGTAATAAGTTGGCATTCTATCGTATGGATCAGAGCATGGTGGCTTCGTTTCCCCTCGTTGACATCCCCGAAAATGACTGGAAGCCCCAAGATGGGCAATCGCGCATGGCTACCCCTGCTCCGCTAAAATATCCTATGGCTGGCGAGACATCGCACAAAGTGACCGTCGGAGTATACGATTTGCAGAGCGGCCATACTGTTTATTTGAAAGCAGGTGACCCTACCGACCGCTATTTCACGAACATTTCATGGAGTCCAGATTCCAAGATTATCTACATGTTTGAGCTCAATAGAGACCAAAACGATTGTCGATTGGTGAGCTACAACGCCACTACAGGTGATAAGATTGCCGAACTTTATCGCGAGACAGATAGCAAGTATGTAGAGCCTCAACACCCTATCGTCTTTTTACCATGGGATCATTCTAAGTTCATCATGCAGAGCCAAAAAGACGGTTACAACCACCTATACTTGTTCAGTAGCGATGGTACGCAACTCAAACAAATTACCCAAGGCAATTGGGTGGTCATGGATGTGCTCGGATTCAATACCAAACGCCGCGCGATTATCATCTCTAGCAATGAGTGTAAGTCCATTCAAAAGAACACATGGCTTGTAGATATTGAGACAGGAAAGCGTGCTTTGATGGACAATGGTGCCGGTTGGCACACCGCAAAAATCAGCACTAGCGGACAATACATTCTTGATAACTATTCCGAACCGACTGTTCCACGCAACATCGACATCATGAATACGGAGAATGGAAAGCACATCCGCTACTTCACTGCGGTCAATCCATGGAAAGATTACGATGTTCCGGAATACAGTTGCGGCTCTTTGAAAGCCGCAGATGGTACCACCGACCTTTATTATCGTATGGTGAAACCTACCAATTTCGACCCAACGAAAAAATATCCGACTATCATTTACGTTTACGGAGGGCCTCATGCACACAACGTAGATGCCCGTTGGCACTATGCAAGTCGTGGTTGGGAGACTTTCATGGCGCAGAGTGGATACCTTCTTTTCATTCTTGATAACCGCGGAAGTGAGAATCGTGGCAAGGCTTTCGAGCAGGCTACATTCCGCCAACTTGGCCAAGAAGAGATGAAAGACCAAATGCAAGGCATCGCATACTTGAAGACATTGCCCTATGTGGATGCCGATAAGATAGGCGTACATGGCTGGAGTTTCGGCGGATTTATGACCACCTCGCTCATGACCAACTATCCCGACGTGTTCAAAGTGGGCGTTGCCGGTGGTCCGGTTATCGATTGGAAGTGGTACGAAGTGATGTATGGCGAACGCTATATGGACACTCCACAGAACAATCCGGAGGGATATGGCAAGACGAGCTTAATCAAACAAGCCAAGAATCTCAAAGGAAAATTGCAGATAATCATTGGCGAGAACGACCCCGTAGTGGTGCCACAACATGCCAAAGCATTTATCCATCAGTGCATATTAGATGGTACTCAGCCTGATTTCTTCATGTATCCGGGCGAGCCACACAACATGCGTGGGCATCAAAGTACCCACTTACACAAGCGTATCAGCCAATACTTCTTTGACTATCTGCCCGTAAATAAATAACAAGCATATTGGTGTAAGAATCTACATAACCCTTTAAATCCAACAACAACGATGAATATATTATTACTAGGAAGCGGAGGTCGTGAGCACGCCTTGGCTTGGAAGATTGCACAAAGCAACAAAGTAGACCAATTATATATAGCTCCGGGCAATGCCGGAACGGCCAACTGCGGCACCAATGTGAATCTCAAAGCCGACGATTTCGACGCTATCAAAGACTTCGCTTTGCAGAATAATATCCACATGATAGTCGTTGGACCGGAAGATCCATTGGTAAAAGGAATCTACGACAACCTGAAACAGGATGTAAGAACGGCTCATATCCCAGTTATCGGTCCCTCTAAAGCAGGAGCGGTACTTGAAGGTAGCAAGGATTTTGCAAAGGGTTTCATGATGCGACACAACATACCTACGGCTCAATATCGCACTTTCAACGGTACAAATATTGAAGAAGGAGTGAAGTTTCTTGAGACATTGAAAGCACCATACGTGCTCAAAGCCGATGGATTATGTGCCGGAAAAGGCGTCTTGATACTCCCTACACTCGATGAAGCCAAGCAAGAACTCCGCGACATGTTGGGTGGAATGTTCGGCGATGCCAGTGCTTCCGTGGTTATAGAGGAATTTCTCAGTGGTATCGAATGTTCTGTATTCGTACTGACGGATGGTAAAAATTACAAGATTTTGCCCGAAGCCAAAGACTACAAACGCATTGGTGAGCACGACACGGGGTTGAATACCGGTGGTATGGGAAGCGTTTCGCCGGTTCCATTTGCCACTAAAGAGTGGATGCAAAAAGTCGAAGATCGCATCATCCGCCCCACTGTTGAGGGATTGGCTACCGAAGGTATCGACTACAAAGGATTTATCTTCTTTGGCTTAATTAATGTTGATGGCGAGCCAATGGTTATAGAATACAACTGTCGTATGGGTGATCCAGAGACCGAAAGCGTCATGCTGCGGCTCAAGAGCGATATTGTCGAACTGTTCGAGGGCGTTGCCGAGGACAATCTAGACCAACGTTCGATTGAATTCGATGACCGTTCGGCCGTCTGTGTCATGCTTGTTAGCGGTGGTTATCCACAGCAATATGTCAAAGGTTATCCCATTTCAGGCATCAAAGATGTAGAAGATTCCATCGTCTTCCATGCCGGCACAGCTCTTAAAGAAGGCGAGGTTGTCACCAATGGTGGCCGTGTTATTGCCGTTAGCAGCTATGGAAAGGACAAAGAAGAAGCTCTCCAAAAGAGTTTCCGAGGTGCTCAAAAGATTATATTCAAGGATAAATACTTTAGAACTGACATCGGTCAAGACTTGTAATTCAATAACTATTATTCACTAAAAACATAACAAGGAAGGTATAGCAGATTGGTAAACAAGAGTTTACAGAGAAAAATTGCAACCAGTAGATACGCGCTCCCATTGACCAGCATCTATGCTTTGGGAGTGTGTGCCTATGCATTGATGGAGCATCAATTGTGGATTCAAACGGCTTGTTTGGCATTAGCCTCATTCATGATGGTACAACTTAACAATGCATATGCACTTATCCGTATTTATAGTCGTATGGTTTCCTGCTCCTTCCTCGTGCTATGTACGATGGCAGCTTTCTTGCTTCCATCCTTAGAAGGAAGCCTTTTACAGTTATGCATCATCGCTTTCTTCCTGTTTTTCTTTAGAGGATACCAAGATAATAGAGCCACCGGCTGGGTGTTCTATGCCTTTGCGATGTGGGGCATTGCCAGTATCTTCTTTGTTCAAATACTCTATTTTGTACCCATTCTTTGGGTGATACTCTACACCAACATCCTTGCCGGAAGCGTGAAAACCCTATGTGCCAGTCTGCTCGGACTGTCAGTCCCCTATTGGTTCCTAGCTGGTTATGATGTATGGATGGATAACCCTACGGAATTGATTTTGCATTTCCAGCAACTAGCCCTATTCCAACCTATAGGACAAATCCAGCAACTTCCATTCAACCAACTACTCACTTGCGGTTTCTTAATCATTCTTGCCATGACCGGAACTATCCACTTTTTCCGTCATAGCTACAACGATAAGATTAGAACCCGCATGTTTTATGAAGTCTTTGTCGTGATAGATGCAGCCGCGTTTATTTTCATTTTTCTACAGCCTCAACACTATTCTGAGCTACTACGCATCAGCATTATCACCACAGCACCACTCATTGGGCACTTCTTAGCACTCACTCGTACGCGGATAACCAACATTGCTTTCTGTATGATGTTGGTCATAGCACTCACTCTAACAGCCATCAATCTATGGGTTCCATCACTGAGTTTCTAATCAATTGGGGCAATTGGGGCATGCTGTTGGCTGCCTTTTTGGCCGGTAGTTTCTTACCATTCAGCAGCGAAGCCGTTATGCTAGGACTGTTGGCTGCCGGTTTGAAACCTTGGCCTTTAGTATTTTCTGCTACCATCGGCAACGTGATGGGCGGACTCTTCAACTACAGTGTAGGGCGCTTAGGGCGTCTCGACTGGATAGAGAAATATCTACATGTAAGTCCAGAAAACCTTAATCGTGCCACGAAATTCATGGGTGGACGAGGCGCTTGGATGGGATTCTTCGGTTTCATACCTTTCCTTGGAAGTGCCATCACCATTGCATTAGGGCTCATGAGAGCCAATTTTTTTATTTCAACTATTAGTATGAGTATGGGAAAGTTTCTAAGATACGTCATCCTTATCCTGTCAGTGGCCTCACTGACTTCGTGTACGGGTGGCAAAGTAGACAATCAACGCACCATCATGGTGTCCATAGAGCCCCTTCGTTATTTCACAGAACAGATAGCAGGCGATAAGTTCAAAGTCATCACCATGGTACCCAAAGGTGGCAATCCCGAAACCTACGAGCCCACGCCTAAGCAAATGATGGAGCTCTCGAAGAGCGATTTGTTTTTAAAAATAGGCAATATCGGATTTGAGCGCACATGGATGAAGAAACTCATAGCCAACGCTCCGCACACCATCATGGTAGATACATCAGACGGTATAGCCCCTGTGAAGACCCTTAATGGCTTCGACGACCCCCATACATGGATGAGTGCAACCAATGCCCGCATCATTGCCATCAACATTTTCAACAAGTTAAAAGAGATAGATTCGCGAGACAGCCTCTATTTCAAGCAGAATTTGGAAAATCTACTAGACCATATCAGCATGGTAGACAACGAGGTGAGAGAGCATATCACTCAGGAAAAGGCCAACGCTTTTCTCATCTATCATCCCATTCTCACCTATTTTGCCCGCGACTATGGGCTTACTCAAATACCTGTTGAGGAAGAGGGACACGAGCCAAGTGCTGCACAACTGCAACAAGTCATTCGATTAGCCAAGCAAAAACAGGTAAAAGTCATCTTCGTACAAAAAGAGATAGCCAATCGAAATTTGAACGTTGTTGCAGCTGGAGTAGCTGCAAAGCAATCTATCATCAATCCACTAGGCTACCATTGGGATCAAGAGATGGTTCATATTGCAAAACTTTTGAAGTAAGACATGGCACAACCAATCATCGAACTCAACCATATCTCAGCCACCTACGGAGCTGTCATGGCATTGGAAGACGTGTCGTTGAAAGTCTACGACCACGACTATCTAGGCATCATAGGGCCTAACGGGGGTGGCAAAACTACGCTCATGCGCGTCATACTCGGCCTGATGAAGCCACAAACAGGAGAAATTATCTACCGACGCGAAGGCAAAGTTGTAAATGAACTTTCCATGGGTTATCTGCCACAATATAACAAAATAGACCGCAAATTTCCTATTTCCGTATACGAAGTGGTACTCTCCGGACTCAGCAGACAGAAACGTTTTCTACATCCCTACACCAAAGAACAACACCAACAGGTACGTCACGCCATTGAAAGGCTGGAGCTCGAAGGACTCGAAAAACGACACATTGGACAGCTCAGCGGTGGCCAATTACAACGTGTATTATTGGCGAGAGCCATTGTTTCCAATCCCGAAGTCGTGGTATTAGACGAACCCAATACCTACATCGACAAACGTTTCCAAAAACAGATGTACGAGATGCTGCACCGCATCAATGACGATTGCGCTGTCATTGTGGTAAGTCACGACATCGCCGAAATCATTGAGAACGTGAAACACGTAGCTTGTGTCAATCGCACACTGCATTATCATGAACACACCGACATACCCATAACCAAAATAGAACAGCATTTTCTATCTATCAGACCATAGAAGTGGTCTATAAAAACTCACCATTCCTCACTCCTAAATCCCCACTCTTAACTCCAGACCTCGTCAACTTGTCTACTCGTTAACTTGTCAACGAAATGACTGCAAAGCCTCGGCAACTTTCCTGCCTAGCCTCTTCAGCATTTTTGACAAGCCCCTGCAGCAATACTGCCTAGACTCTGCAACAAAATAAGTTTGTGAGTTTATAAGTTCATTAGTTAATGAGTTACGCCATAAGAGAGCCTAAATAGCCATACAATAATGTTTAAAAACGCAAGCAATATTTTGCAATATGCTTGATTTAATCTATCTTTGCAATCATTATTCACAAACAAATTTATGAGACAGTACAAATTAGTGGACAATATACTTGGATGGGTTGCATTCTTTATTGCGGCATTCGTATATTGTTCAACAATTGAACCGACAGCCAGTTTCTGGGACTGTCCAGAGTTTATCACTACTGCATTTAAACTCGAAATCGGACACCCACCCGGAGCACCATTCTTCATGCTCACCGCAAACTTGTTTAGTCAGTTTGTCAACGAGCCTTCACAAGTAGCTCGAATGGTGAATACAATGAGCGCATTATTGAGTGCTACGACCATCATGTTCCTCTTTTGGACCGTCACACACTTAACCCGTAAGCTCATCATGAAGGACTGGGACGAGCTCACAACAGCCAAATTGATCATCATTGAAGGTGCAGGTTTGGTCGGTGCATTGATTTATACATTCAGCGATACATTCTGGTTCTCAGCCGTAGAGGGTGAGGTTTATGCCTATTCATCGGCCTTCACAGCCATTGTATTCTGGCTCATATTGAAGTGGGAAGACCACGCCGACGAACCTCATAGTGACCGTTGGCTCGTGCTCATAGCCTATATGACCGGCTTAAGCATTGGTGTACACCTGCTCAATTTGCTGTGTATTCCGGCTATTGTACTGGTTTACTGCTACCGCAAGTTCCCCAATATCGAACTTAAAGGTTCACTGTTCGCACTCTTAGGAGCGTTTGTCATTGTGGCAGCCGTTCTTTATGGTGTCGTTCCGGGAATCATTACCGTGGGTGGATGGTTTGAATTGTTGTTCGTCAACGTACTCGGATGCCCATTCAATACAGGTGAGATTGTCTACATCATTCTCTTGGTAGCTACCGTCATTTGGGCTATTTACGAGAGCTATACCGATCAAAGTGAGAAACGACAAAATCTGGCTTTCGTGCTTTCTGTTGCCATGTTGGGTATTCCTTTCTTTGGTAATGGTGTGGGCGCAGCCGCAGTTGGTATCATCGTATTGGCAGTATTGTGGTTTGCCCTCAACCTCAAAAAGACAGAGGGAAAAGCAAAGGTGAGCTACGTCTCGGCTCGTATAAAGAATACAACCTTACTCTGTATGCTCATGCTGATGATTGGTTACTCCAGCTACGCGCTTGTTGTCATCCGCTCATCGGCCAATCCACCGATGGATCAGAACTCTCCTGAAGACATCTTCACGCTCGGAAATTACCTGAGTCGCGACCAGTATGGCGACCGCCCATTGGTTTATGGACAGGCCTACACATCGCAGGTGGCATTGAAAACAGACGGCAATATGTGCCGACCTGTTACCAAACAGGGTGCACCTATCTATAGTCGCAAGGAAAAAGCCAACAAAAACGAGAAGGATTCTTACTTCATCGTAAGCCATAAAAACAAGTACCAATATGCACAGAACATGTTGTTCCCACGCATGTATGATGCTCCCCACGCCCAAGCCTACGAAGACTGGATGGGCGGTGTAGACGGTTACGACGTGGCATATGATCGTTGTGGGGAAGCCATGACGGTGAAAATGCCTTCACAACTGGAGAATATCCGCTTCTTCCTCTCCTACCAATGCAACTTCATGTATTGGCGTTACTTTATGTGGAACTTTGCCGGAAGACAGAATGATATACAAGGTAACGGAGAATTGGAGCATGGTAACTGGATTACCGGTATTCCTTTCGTGGACAATGCACGACTGGGCGACCAGAGCAAACTGCCCGATGACTTAAAGAATAACAAGGGACACAATGTGTTCTATTGCCTGCCTTTGTTGCTCGGATTGCTCGGATTGTTCTGGCAAGCATGGCGTGGACAACGTGGAATACGCCAGTTCTGGGTGGTATTCTTCTTGTTCTTCATGACTGGTTTAGCTATCGTTATCTATCTGAACCAAACACCTATGCAGCCACGTGAGCGCGATTACGCCTACGCCGGTTCGTTCTATGCATTTGCAATTTGGTGTGGTATCGGTGTCGCAGCAATCTATGACCTCATCAAGAAGTACCTGCATGTAAGTGGAACTGTCGTAGCTGCCGTCGTATCATTGCTAGCATTGCTCGTTCCAATACAAATGGCAAGCCAGACATGGGACGACCATGACCGCAGTGGAAGATACACTTGCCGCGACTTCGGACAGAATTATCTGATGACATTGCAAGATAAAGGCAACCCCATTATCTTTACCAATGGAGATAACGACACCTTCCCGCTATGGTATAATCAGGATGTTGAGGGTGTTCGCACAGATGCACGCGTCTGCAATCTCAGCTATCTACAGACCGATTGGTATATCGATCAGATGAGGCGTCCGGCTTACGACTCCCCTTCTGTGCCTATCACATGGCCTCGACTCGACTACTGTTCAGGTACCAATGAGTATGTATCGATTCAGCCCGAAGCCAAAAAACAGATTTTGGAGTTCTATAAAACCAATCCAGAAGCAGCCAAGAAGCAATTTGGCGACAACCCGTTTGAATTAAAGAACATTCTGAAATACTGGGTACGCTCAAAGGATGCTGATATGCATTTCATCCCTACCGACACCGTATATGTAACGGTTGATAAAGACGCTGTGCGTAAAAGCGGTATGTTAATGGCCAGTGATACCATCCCTGATCGCATGGTTATCTCTCTAGCTAACAAGGATGCGCTCTACAAGGGCGACCTGATGATGCTCGAAATGATAGCACAATGCGACTGGAAACGTCCTATTTACGTGGCTCTGACAGTAGGTGAAGACAACTATATGAACCTTGGTGACAACTTCGTACAAGAAGGATTGGCCAATCGTATTACTCCTTTCACCACCAATAAACCCGGTGCTAAGCGCTACGATACGGAGAAAGTGTACAACAACTTGATGAATCGTTACAAGTTCGGAGGCCTCTCCAAGCCCGGACTTTATCTCGATGAAACGGTCATACGCATGTGTTATACACATCGAAATCTATATGCCGAACTGGCCAATCGACTCATTGCCGAAGGACAAAAGCAGAAGGCTTTAAAGGTATTAGAGAAGGTTGACAAAGAGATTCCAAGCTATAATGTACCCTACAGTGCATCATATAACGGGTCTTATCTGTATGCCATAGGGGCTTTGGATTTGGCTCGTGCATATGCTCTTTTGGGCAAAAAGCAGCAATCCATGACCATTATGAATGACGTATGGAAGCATTCTAAGCAACTCATGGAGTGGTACTTGAGCCTCAATGCCGATCGATTTGCACAATCAATGAGCGAATGCCTCCGCGAGATGACTATTATGCGACAAATTGCAGACGACGCTCCTATGGTTGATAAGAAGCTGGCTGGCAAGTGGAACAATATGTTTAACACCGTATTTGCACGTTATCGGGCAAAAGGTGGAATCTTACCAAACAGGGATTAAAGGCGCATGCTAATTGAACAACCTGCTAAATGGCTGCGCTGGTTATATCCCGGTGCTATTTGGAGAATGGATCCTAACGATCATTCAGTGTATCTGACGTTCGACGATGGACCCATTCCCGAATCAACACCTTTCATTCTTGAGACCCTGAAGAAGTACAATGCGAAAGCCACTTTCTTCATGGTTGGCGAGAATGTGTTGCGCCATCACGATCTCTACAACCAAATATTAGAGGACGGACATCAGGTTGGAAACCACACATTCAATCACATCGGAGCTTTCAAACATTGGACATTCACTTACGCTATCAACACGCATAAGGCCAATGAATTGATACATGCCCATCTATTCAGGCCTCCCCACGGTTGGTTAAGACCCAGTGAATACTGGTGGTTGAAGCGTGGTTACAAGATTATCATGTGGGACTTAGTCACTCGCGACTACTCTAAATGGCTGTCAGGCGAGGATGTTTTGAACAACGTAAAGCGTTATGCGCGTAACGGTTCCATCATTACTTTCCACGATTCTCTTAAAAGTATCGATAAATTAAAGTATGCTTTGCCGAGAGCTTTGGAATGGTTGCAAGAGCAAGGATATGAGTTTAAAATCTTCGAATAAGCAAGAATTAAGCGAAATAATAAAAGCCGAGGCTAAAAACCTCGGCTTCTTTGCTTGTGGCATTGCGCAAGCCGACAGAGTAGACGAGGCTACAGCATGTCACGTCAGACGCTGGTTGGATGCAGAATATTATGCCGGTATGGCTTATATGAATAACTATACCGACAGGCGACTCGACCCTCGACTGCTCATGGATGGACTCAAGAGCATCGTATGTGTGGCATTAAACTATGCTCCGGCACATGATTTTGGGGACGGAGAACTTCGTTTTGCCGCTTACGCATTGGGGCAAGACTACCACGATATCGTGAAAAATAAGCTCAGAGAGTTGGCAGATAAGATAGGAGTAGAAAACTATCGTGTGTTTTGCGACAGCGCTCCTGTGCTCGAACGATACTGGGCTGCGCAAGCAGGATTGGGCTGGATAGGCAAGAATCATCAATTGATTATTCCCCATGCAGGCAGCATGTTCTTCCTTGGAGAGTTGTTTTTAGACATTGAGTTGGAATACGATGAACCAGCAAAGAACCGATGTGGAAACTGCCATCGGTGTATAGACAACTGTCCGACAGGCGCTCTACAAGAAGGAAAGGAACTCAATGCACTTGCTTGTCTGAGTTATCAGACCATTGAAAATCGCAATGATATACCACAGAAATATGCATGTAAGATGGGAGAAACCATCTATGGATGCGACCGTTGTCAACAAGTATGCCCATGGAATCGCTTCGCTCATCCCAACGATACACCCGAATTGCAGCCCAAAGAAGAACTTTTGCGTATGAAACGGGGCGATTGGATAAATCTAAGCGAGGAAGATTACCGCAAACTTTTCAAAGGGAGTGCTGTCAAGAGAGCCAAATATGCCGGACTCATGAGAAATATCAAGGCCGCTACTTGCGATTATGAAGGAAATGAATTAACTTTGGATACCAAACAACAAGACGATGAATAGCAAACACGTAAACAGTTATCAGGCCACAACCGCATTGATAAGGGCATTCTTCGAAGCCTTTACCATGGGCATCATGGATAGTCTCTACCCTACCGACGACACCGACAAGAAATACAACCCGCGTAACATCAAGCAAGCAATGCTGGAACATTACGACCAGATTGCAGACGCTTTCTTCATGATAATGTTCACCATGTTCATCCGATTGAACTACCGTGACGTAGCAGATGCACAACAACGACTCACCAAAGAGTTTGAAACGAAAAAGCCAACAATGCAAGATTACCTGCGTTTTGCATGTAAAACACAGAAGTTGTACGATGCTATGGTCACTGAATACAAGCAAAATTTCGACTACTTACTGCGTGGAAAGTTCTATGATGTAGCCGAATACCTGAAGCAATATACGCATGGCAACCAACTGTCTGTAGCCAACGAGCCACTTGCTATCAACTTGATGGTGCGCACAATCCTTAAATCCTACACTACAGGCATCAAACTTTCAAAAACCAAGAAAGCCTCACTCCATCAGCCAACTATCCTCCGTTTGCTGATTATCAACATCCATTTACTCATCAATGACAGCCAACTTAAACCCGGAGAAGCCGATTTAAACGAGCTATTCCTCACTGCTTGTGGTAGCGAAACCAACATGAACGTGATGTTGAACACCCTTGATGAAACCTATCAAGAGCTTATCAAAGAAGAAGGAATCGTCTCTACCAATGACCAATCAAATTAGAAAAGAGAACCTCAAAAAGACGGCATTGTATGCCCGTATGAAACAAATAACGCAGTATCTAGACCAATATTATCTAGACGCGGTGATTGGTTTCGTACCCGGCGGAATCGGAGATACGGTCGCAGCCCTATTTTCTCTCGTCCATATCTACTTCAGTTTGTTCAAGATACGGTCCATTCCACTCACGCTTGCAATACTCAACAACACGCTGCGCGATGTGCTATTGGGCTTGATTCCTTTCTATGTTGGCGACGTAATAGACTTCTTTCATCGCGCCAACAGCAAGAATATGCAACTTCTAGATGGCTTTATCAACGATGATAAAACCGTTATAAACGAAGTGAACAGAAAGGCTGCCCTTTCTGTTCTAACCCTCGTTGTATTAATCTTGATGATTATTGGTATGATATGGAGCCTCATTTGGCTCGCCAAACATATTTACCTCATTTGGTAATTCCATTTTTATTGCATATCATAAACCACCTGCATCAGTTTCTTACCAATGGCATCGGCCTCTTCCATTGTTGCAGCTTCACTGTAAACACGGATAATTGGCTCGGTATTACTCTTACGTAAGTGAACCCACTTATCGGGGAAATCAATCTTGACACCATCAATATCGGTCACTTGTTCGTCTTTAAACATCTCCTTCACCTTCTCCAAGATAGCATCAACATCGGTAGATGGAGTCAAATCAATGCGATTCTTAGCGATGAAATAGTTAGGATAGCTAGCACGAAGTTCGCTCACCTTGCAGCCCTTATGAGCCAATAAAGACAAGAAGAGGGCAATACCTACAAGTGCATCACGACCATAATGGCTTTCAGGATAGATAACTCCACCGTTGCCTTCGCCACCAATAACAGCGTTCACAGCCTTCATCTTGGTTGTAACATTTACCTCTCCAACAGCAGCGGCAGCATACTGACAACCATATTTCTCCGTAACATCACGCAAAGCACGCGTAGAACTCAAATTACTTACGGTGTTACCGGGTGTATGCTCGAGCACATAATCAGCCACAGAAACAAGTGTATATTCCTCGCCATACATCTTTCCATCCTCACAAATGAACACCAAACGGTCTACATCGGGGTCAACCACAACACCCAAATCGTATCCGCCCTTGGCTACTTCGGTCATGATATCCCCCAAATTCTTCTCCAATGGTTCCGGATTATGAGCAAAATCGCCATTTGGTTCACCATTCAATAAAGTGTATTCCACGCCTAATGCTTCAAACAAATGAGGCAGGATAACACCACCAACACTGTTAACTGTGTCGACAGCTACCTTGAAATGAGCATTCTTAATGGCTTCTACATCAACCAATTTCAATGCCAGCACCGACTCTATATGTCGCTTATCAAATGTAGAATCGGCTGTATACTTACCTAAGTGGTCTACATCAGCATACTCAAAGTCTTCTTTCTCAGCCAAAGCTAACACTTCATTACCATCGTCTTTGGTCAAGAATTCACCTTCATGATTCAACAATTTCAATGCATTCCAATGACGTGGGTTATGACTGGCAGTCAAAATAAGGCCACCAGCAGCACCACTCATACGGACAGCGAGTTCGGTTGTTGGAGTCGTTGCCAATCCAATGTCAAGCACATCGTAGCCAATACCCATCAAAGTACCGCATACTACGTTCTTAACCATCTCACCAGAGATACGTGCATCGCGCCCAACCACAATCGTATTGCTGCTAGACTGCTTGCTACGACGAATGAAAGTTGCATAAGCTGAAGTGAACTTGACGATGTCAAGTGGATTCAGTGTGTCGCCCGTAGAACCACCAATCGTTCCACGGATACCTGAAATAGATTTTATTAATGTCATGGATTAAGGTTTTAACTATGTTGTTTTTATTAGATATCTCGTTGGAATGTCAACTCAAAGAGACTGGGATAGACCGCACGAGAAGCCGCCAATGTACCTCGATCACTAGGAACAATAATCTTTACTTTGGCTATTTCTTCATTCTCTTTAGTTTGGCGTCCCAACTTAATATAGGGGAACACCGACATCCAACCAGTCGGAACTGAAGTGCTTTTATAAGCAGTAAACATCACACTATTGCGACTATCAAACACACCGGTGTATGTTCCACTGGTATTCCAAACCGTCATTTTATCCGAAATCATCGAATAATAAGCTACATTATTACTCAAGATGACAGAGTCGGTCATCAAGTTTGTCTCTGTAAAACGACACAACACATTAGCAGTCTCACCTTTCTTAATAGGCTTACCTGCTCCCCTCCTGACTATCTGCAAATAGATTCCGGAGCTTTCAAGTAGCACAAATTCGTTCTTACTGACATCGGTAGTTGTATCTTTAAAGAACTCCGATTCATTAATAACATTGACTTTTTCCTTCGCAAGATACTGAGATATAGCTGTACGTTCTTTCTTCTTCTTATCTGCATACGTCTCATGATCGCGACAAGAAGCAAAGATAATGACACCTATCAAGGCGAGAAAGAGGAATGTAAATTTCTTCATTGTGTTGTATGTTATCGCGCAAAGGTACAAAAAAGATTACTATTTATGATTGACCTTACATGTTTTATAAAACTTTTAACCTTTTAAAAAACTCTCATAATGGGCTATGGCGCGACGTGCTATCTGCTCTGCTTCGGCCATAGAGCAATGTAGTTTTCCACCTGCAGCATTCATATGGCCGCCACCATTGAAGAATTCAGTAGCCAAAAGGTTACAAGGGAAGTCGTCGACCGAGCGTGTACTCACCAAAACAGTGTTCTCGTGACGGTCGTCTTCACGCAGAGAAATAGAGAGTTTCAGCCCCTTGATACGTAAAGGTTCGTTCACCAAGCCTTCCAAATCGCCCTTGATGAAATGGTAGTCTTCCATATCTTGCTTAGTAACGGCAAAATAAGAAGCATGCAAATCTTCAAAGACATTTAACTTTTGACTCATCAAATAGCCTCGGAAACGAATGGCCCAAGAACTATAGTTGTTGAATACTTGCCGATAAATCTTATCCTTATCAAATCCTTTGGTCAAAAGTTGACCAATGATAAAGTAAATTTCCGGACGCGAAGAATTATACGTAAACCCACCCGTGTCGGTCATCATGCCACAATAGATAGGCACAGCTATCTTCTTGGTCATCATATCGAAGGCTCCCAATTGCCATATAATGCGGAATATCATCTCCGAAGTACTGCTCATTTCCGGATGAGATACCGTCAAAACTGTGTCCATATCAGGATTCAAATGATGGTCTATCATAATCTTCTTGGCAGGTGATGCCGTGAGCACTTGTTCCATATCTTCCACCCTACCCAGCACATTGAAGTCGAGACAGAAGACCAAGTCGGCCTGTCCGAACAACTTTTCCACACTCTTTGGATGGCGATCATGGCGCACAATACGCTCCACACCGGGCAGCCATTTCAGGAAATCGGGGAAGGCATCGGGTATAACCAACGTAGCTTCTTTGCCTGCTTGACGCAGATACTCGGTCCATGCCAGCGACGAACCGATGGCATCTCCGTCCGGTCCTTTATGACAACACACCACTATATGATTCGATTCTCCAATAGCCTGCTGTAATTGTGCAAGTTCAATATCGTTTAGAATGTTCATTTGCATAGTGCTGCAAAGGTAATAAAAAAAAGAGAATGCCATAGCCGGAGAGCCACACATTCTCTTAAAACAGAATACTCCTATCACTCCAAACTATTCACTTCTCACTCCTAACTCAATAAATTCTCACTCCTAACTCATCACTCTTAACTCCCTGCAACGCCCCTGCAGCATCACTGCCAAGGCTTTTCAACAAAAATGCCAAGGCTCGGCAGCATCGCTGTTAAGCCTTGGCATCAAATCAAAAGAAGCATCCTCATGCTCGAATAGTAATCTTATCAAGTAGCAACCTTGATACTATCACGAGCCAAGGAGTATCTCATTTAGAACAATTTATTAGGGTATACGCCTTCAGAAACAAGGCTCTGAATGCGATCTACACTAGCTTGACGGTCAGCAGCATAGGTTACACCGAACCATTTACTTGTAGTATCAAGTACCTTAACGGTAGCAGTACCTTCGTTCACGAGCTTATTGACCATCAATGGAATGAAGAACTCAGCCTTCAAGTTTTCCATGTTCTTGGGGTCGCTAAGGAACTCTTTGAAGTAAGCATCGCTATGTTCGAAGTAGTCGGGAGTGAATCCCCACATGTTCATAGACACAGGTGTGTTGTCTTCAATGGCTACCCATTCACCATTTTCATCTTTATAAGACACCTTACCATCCACACGCATAATCTCAGTACGCTCTACTACAGTAGTCAGATTGCCTTCCTCGCTCTTGGCACAGACTCCACGAGCCACCGTACCATTATCGCTCAACGTGTTACCTACACGGAAACCTACCATAGAATACTGATTCTTAGCTCCCTCAGGCAGGTCGGCCAAGAACTTACCGATAACCATAAAAGAGTCACGATTGTAGAAATCGTCGCAATTGATAACACAGAAAGGTTCGTTAATGATTCCCTTAGCCATCATCACAGCATGGTTTGTACCCCATGGTTTTTCTCTTCCTTCGGGTACACTGAACCCTTCGGGCAGACTATCTAGTGCTTGATAGCACAGTTCGGCAGGTATATGACCTTCGTATTTAGACAATATTTTCTCGCGGAAATCCTGTTCAAAGTCCTTACGAATCACGAAAACAATTTTTCCAAAACCGGCTTTCATGGCATCATAGATAGAATAATCCATGATAGTCTCACCATTAGGACCTAATCCGTCTAACTGTTTCAGTCCACCATAACGACTGCCCATTCCGGCAGCAAGAAGCAACAAAGTTGGTTTCATACTATTGATTTTTATGTATTTTGGTATATATAGATTTTCTTTTATGCAAAAGTAAACAATTATAATGAGAATCCGAACATTTCCACAAAGGTTATTTTGCTAGAACGGATAGCCCACAGCAAGATGTATACTCTGTGCATCCTTGAAGCTGGAGACATTGTAGAACCCGCTTTTTCCGGTATCATAAGGCACGTGGAGACCTATTCCCCAGTCCACACGAATGACAAACATGCCCATATCATAACGCAAACCAACACCTGTTCCCACCGCCATATCGCGGTAAAAGCGATTCAACTTGAACCGGGATTGGGGACGTGCCTCATCTTTTTTCAGTGTCCAGACATTGCCGGCATCCAAGAATACAGCACCATGAAGGCTTCCGAAGAGTTTCGTACGGTATTCCGTGTTGAACAAAAGTTTCAAATCGCCCGTCTGTTCTATGTAAGAATACTTGGAAGACGTAGGTTTGTAACGTCCCGGTCCGATGCTCCTGACCGTAAACGCACGCACACTATTGGCACCACCTATGTAGAATTGCTCGTAATAAGGGGCTTTCGTAGCATTTCCGTAGCTCCATATTGCACCGGCAGAAGCATGTCCCACGATATAAGAAGACTCTGACAAATGCCACAACTTCACAAAGTCGCCCTCCAGCTTAAAGAATTGTGCGAAAGGATTCTTAAACATCTTCTTATTCTTATCGTCCCATTTCTTACCCGCAACCATATATCCCAACGAGATTAGATTGCCGGCCTCGCTCACTGTAGCCGACCAAGTGATAGGATTACGATAAGTAGATGGGCTGGTATACTGATAAGTATAGCTCATCTTTGGTACGAATTGGTCGCGCATAGAAACCTGCAAATAGGCATTTGTATTTAACAGGCTGTCAAACGCATGTGTCGTACTCGTCATGTATTCATAAGAAAGTATCAAGGGACTAAAGCTGTGATGAGACTGTGCACTGGTCCAAAAATCATACGTAAGTTCGCCGGATACCACATGTCTTTTGTAGTATCCGGCTCTGTTAAGCACATCTGATGAAGCTTTAAGAGTTGTTGTCGGCATGAAATAATAATGTCGACGATTGCGGTCAAGCAGCTTGGTATAATCTCGACGGAATCCAAACAGATTCCTAGGTGTCAACAATCGAGGAAGTACCAAAGCCACGTCTGCACCATAATAATAAGAGTTTATCTGCGCAGCAGCACCTTCAGAGCGATGGGCTGTCTGCCATTCGTAAGAACCATGAACGTTAATATCGAGCTTTTCACCGCCACGGAAAGTGTTCAACTTGGTAAAACCTAGTACGAGTTCAGGCCCCATCCGCCCCGTAGTCTTACCTTTTGCATTGGCTCCAACATAGAAGTCATACCTCTTTTCCATCACACAATTGACAGACAAATCGAGGGTATCCGTCTCCGTATCTTCGCTTCTTTTAGTGAAAACCAAATCGCTATTGGCAAACAATCCTGTGCCTTGTAGATACTTGGTTGTCTCTTCTTCATCGGCCAAACAGTACAACTTACGTGGACGAAGACGCAGACCACGTAGCAAAACACCTGTTCGTATGGGCGATTTACGACCGTTATAGTTAATGGTTATAGCTCTTCGGGTAGTCGAATTGTATAATGTATCAAGGAAAGAACGTCTCAGATTATATGTCACCTTGCCTATATACCATTTCGTAAGTACATCGGTATCCAAACTATCTGCCATCTGTAGCTTGAGTGCAACCTTGCCTTTAGCATTCAAAGTATCTGCCAAATAAGAGCTATAACCTGCTTGTTGGTAATAGAAACCATTGTTACGGAGCAATCGGGCAATGCGCTGACGCTCGCCATCCAGTGTAGATACACTGAACGGATACCCCCTCTTGATGAGCGCATCGGCTCTACTAGCACGTATAAGACTATCTGTTGTCATCGGAAAGTTTGTGTATTGCAGTGTATCTACTGTCCACAAATGTCCCATATCGACCGTATAAGAGAGCTTGGCTTTCTTTGGATTATGTCCGGTTTTGATGTTATAAGTCACCTTTCCATTGAAATAACCGAACTTCTTGAGCTGAGATTCGGCCACCGAAGAGCGCAAATCAGGATTCACTTGGCTCATTAGTTTAGGCTGAGTGCCAAATGTTTTCGTCATCCATTTGCCTAAAGTAGACTCCGATTGAGAAAAGGCATTCCATATCCAAAGGCGTATTGGGAAAGGCGTACGGTAATAACTGCTGCCAAAAAGCGATCCATTGGGAATGGCAGCAAGTGCCGATTCCATTTCCAACTGAGTGGTTTCAGCATGCAAATTCTTTTCGTAATTGGTGTATTGTATCTTCTCTAACCCCGTATAAAGTTGTTCACCATCGGGGATAGCGCTTGTTGAAGAACATGAAGTCAACTGTGTTGCTAACAGAACAATGGCTCCTAACAACACTTGCACGACTATCTTATTGGCATTCCTTTTCATTTTTTCTTCTTCATTTTTACTGAATCGGCAGGCAATGCAGGCAGTTCATTCCCCTTAGGAGTATTGAATCGGAATATATCTTTGAAGTGATCAAGTTTCCGACGCCACTTAAAACCGACCCCATATTCCCCGATTAATCCTTCCAACCAGTCGTAGGTGCTGTTGTTATAGAACAAACGGAGGTACTTACTCGACTTTTGGTCAAGTCGATATTGCATTTCCACGTTGTCAAAGAAAGTATTGCTACGAGTTTGTTCCAACTCCGAACCAGTGGAAACTTTACCTCCTACGATGATTTTCAAACGATTATTCCACAGTCGTTTAGCAAAACGGAAGTTATAATCAGTATGCATTGCACCACTCGAAGTAGTGGCATTGTCGACACTCATGCCTATATCAAGACCCATAGAACGCATGGCTGTGCCGGTAATCTTGCTGATTTCACCCTGTAAGAATGAACTCAATGCACTGTTCATAGAGAACGCATTGGTGTTTCCATCGACCAAATACATACCCGAAGCAAGCATGGTAATGGCCACTTTACCCCTACCTTCGGTCGACATCGTGTTCAATTCATTAGCTATTGTCATATCATTGGGGGCATCAATAATAAACTCTACGCCCGGTTTATTGAGTGTTTTACTCAACTTCACACCACATGTAAAGTCCACAACTCGCCCATTGCTGCCCGATTCATTGACCGTTGCTTTCACGGTTTCGGTCGCCGTAATATGAAGATTCGGGTTCATTGGATCGCCCGTAAAGCTTAGATAACTCCCATCTTGAATGTTAAACGTCTTCAAAGGAATAACCGGTAACGAGTATTTCATCTCACCGCTGTTAAGCGTATAACGCCCTTTCAGCCCGACAAAGTCTACTGCATTATACGTCATTTGTAGGTCGCCACCCCCCATTAGGTCTATATAATTGGTCTTATCTGCGTTTAATGCACACACGACATGGGCTCCCTCATCGATACTAATGCCCAATGCCATATTGAAACCTTCGGGCTTTGGCCGTTCAACAACTTCTTGTATAGAGTCTTGAAGGTCTGTAAACTTCACGAGTTCATCTAGTTGTGTGTCGGTAGAAAGCTCTGAATCACGGAGTATATAAGTCATATCCGTAGAGCCAAGAACATTCAATTTGCCTCTCAACTGTAGGTTCTCAACACGTCCATTCATTCTTCCGAAGAAGTCTACATAGGCTTTACCAAAAGTCTCGGAACGCAAGTTTTCCTTAGCATCTATCAATAAGAAGTTGTCCGCACGCATTCTTACATCCATCAACATGTTGTCTAAATCGGCGAAATCCAGATACCCTGACATTATTAACGGACTATCGTTATGCGAATACATCATGAAGTTTTCGAAAAGTAATCGACTGTTTGTGATGGTCACAGGGTCATTATCGAATCGCATTTCCACTCCATACGGCTGGCTAACCAAGTAAGCAGAATCCACATACAGTTCTCCATTGACATTCGGTTTGCTCAAACTTCCCTTGACATCTAGGCTTCCTTCGGCATATCCTTTGAACCCAAACAACTGCTGAGGGATAAATCCATTCACCATCAACAAGGGCAATTTATCGAATCCAAGCGTTGCATCTAGATAGCCATCTCCCTTAGATAGATATGTACCTTTGACCGTTGCCACCTCCGAACCATTGTGCATGAGAATGCCATCTACATAATGACTACCATCAGCCTTAGGCATATAGACGAACTCAGCACCCACATTGCCCATCGGACTCTTTTCATATACCATATTATCTATGGTCATATTAGATGATACCGACAACTCATCTTTGGTCTGTATCAGGTGATAATCGCCATTCAAGATACCCGCTAAATCAGGCGTATAAGGCACTACCGAGAGTACTTTCTTTAAATCAAACTGATTCAAACTGAACGTTATGTCCTGCAATGCTTCCTCGTTTTCGTCATCAGAATAAACCTGTACGCCCATTCCATCAGCCGAACGTAACTTCAAATCAGCCCTTACGCGTCGGTTATCACCCAAGAATACGAAGTTACTATCGTTCACCGAGAAAGTCTTATAGCCCAATACTGGCTGGTCATCCAAATGCAATTGAATGCCATTCGACTCCATAGAAGCAGTCAAACCGACCCCTACTCCAAGATTATCTTTGGCATCATAGAGCCTTACTTTGAGGTTGGCACCCCGTTCATGTAGCCCTCCATCGAAGAGCGCATTAAATACATACTGTGGATTTCTAGCATTGTTGCGCACCTGAGCATAATATGTAAAGGCATTATTCGTAGAATAAATATTAAACCGAACAGTATCTAATAGCATACTATCAGCTACCAATGAGTCGATTTGCAAGCGACCATTAAGCCCTATTACATGCGAAGACACCACATTAATATCAGCACTTGCGAACTGATAACCATAACGATTGAGCATATGTACAAAGAAGTTATCCTTGCCACTCACCAAATACAAGTTGGCATCGGGCAATCTTTGCCACAACTTCACTTGGTCTATCCGCTTGTTCTTGAGTTGCAATTGCACTTCTTTCATGAAACTGTTAGCCTGCGCCATCAATCGCTCATAACCTCCACGACCATTCATCTTCAAGTGGAAATCACCGCAATTGAGCACAGCATGAGTTGTATCACGGCGCGTCAACATATCTATATCCAAGCCACCGGGTCGATATATCTGCTTCCCATCGTCTATGACAACATCTTGCATGGTACCTTTGACCATATAAAAGTGCTTCATATCGGTCTGCAAAGCTACATTGGCACGCATTGAAGCAGTCAAAGGCGTCTCGGCAATGCGTAGATGATAGAAGTCGGCTTTATCTAGATTGCACATCACTTTAGCATCCACATGCTTGCTATTCAATTTTGCATCCAGATGTATATTACCTTTCAACAAGTCGTTTTTACTCACAATATCGGCACGAGCAAGCCCACGATTCACCGTAGCATCAGCCGTCGTGTTGTCTAGATTGTACTTCCCGTATCTGAATTTCTGTATACGTGCCTTGGCCACAAGATGTGTTCGGGGCGAAAGCATGTCTGTCCCGACACCCGAAACATCTACAAATCCGGTAAAAGGATGTAAATCCATGTTGGGAACAAAGTTCTGAAGTGGTAGCTGCGAAGCCGTGAGACGAGCCGTATAAGACATTCTTGACGCGTCGAAACGAGCAGTTCCGCTCAATCTACCGCCTCCTTGACCGGCCACAAAAGTTGATGCATAGCTCTGTCCATTCACTTCTACATGCCCATTAAACGTGATTCCACTCGGTACTCGAACCGTTTTCATCAGTTCCCTGTCCAATAATGCGGTCAGGAAGTCCATCCGATAGCTCGCAGCTTTCAAGTCCAAGCTAGCTTTCATATGCTTGGCATCAGTGGGATTCTGTATATATCCGGTAGCTCGGACATCGAAGGCAGAAGGTAATTTTACGTTCAGACCCGCCAAAACAATACGTTTCATATTACCTCGCACCACTCCATCGACAGATAAAGGATAGCTGGGCCACGCCCTACGGAATGCTGGCGGCATGTCGTTCATGAATATCATAAGGTCTTGTTTGCCGAATCTTCCATGTACGGTAGCATTGAATTTCCCGGGGGAGGGATCGGCAAAAGTATTCAAGTCCATATCCAAATCACCATGAAGCGATGATTCCGACGTCTTAAATGTAACCTTTGAGAGATACAACTTCGTCGAATCCATCAGCACACGCCCAGCTATTTGCTGCACTTGCAAGCCACTTTTCTCGTCGAACTGGCACTCACGTAAGTTCATAACAAGCTTCGGATTGCAATAATCCAAGGAATCTAGACCCAGCGATATATTACTGATTGATAGATGATTATAATCTAATCCTTTAGCAAATATTTCAAAATTGTTATCATATTTCAGCCGTCCTGCTGTCCAATCAAGTTTCCTTACCTGATACAACTCTTTGTATAAATCAAAATACCCCCCTTCAGCCACAGCCTTACCCATATAAGCTTGCACTTGCAAGGTGTCGCCCGGCATGTGTACAGTCACGTCTGTACGCTCCACATTAAGCCTATTCACTGATATCTTCCAGTAGCTTTTCTGCTGTGAAGTGTCCGGTGGAACAGTATCACTCAACTCAATATTCACTCGTGCATCTTTCAGATTGGCATCGTCAATCTTCACAGAATCGGCCTTCAAATCTATACCATGAGCTTTCAGATTGAGTTCTCCGATCGTACCTTTCACCCTTGCCTCGTGAATAAAGTTGGTCGTATTCACTTTTAATTGGATGAATGCGAGTTCGTCTATCTGCACTTGTTGCTTGAGTAAAGGCCAAAGTTGAATATCGGCTACAACCTTACGGATGTCTGCCACCGTATCTTTTTGCTGTGGAAGAGAATCATTCTGCTGAATCACCTTGATGCCTTCGACTCCCAAATCAAGCGGAAACTCCAGATTCACATGCTCTACAGAGATTTCCATACCGGTTTTTTCAGAAGCATAGGCAGCCACTCTAGCTACCGCCCAATTCTGAAAGGGAGGGAAATAGAGCAACAATGCGAGCACGACAAACAAGAGTATCGGCGTCAGAATAACGACAGCGACCCACTTCAGCTTCTTTTTCATAGAAATCTAATACTGTTTTCGGGCAGCAGACAGCCCATTCTTAGCTACATGCAAAGTTAGCTATTTTTTAATAGAATGGCGAATGCCTTCAGCTATAATTTTCAAAAAGGCCTATATTATAATAGGTGGGATAAGCCTATAACTGCATTATTTAAGGTTCTCGATACTGATCTACCGATTCCAACTTACCATCTCTGAGCTCCAAAGCCTACATTAATTACAGTAGAGACGGGCGACCTCCCATCTCTACTACAACTACCAGTATCTTTCACCCATTCACATCTTTTCCCTAATATTTATTTACTTGTCTACTCGTCAATTTGTCAACACATCATTACCATTACTATTTGTATCTTCCAAACTCTTCACTTCTCACCCCTAGCTCCTCACTCTGAAATTACTGCAGTGGCTTGGCAACATTCATGTCTAGGCTCGGCAGCAATACTGCAAGGGTTAGTCAGCAAAACTGCCACGGCCTTGCAGTCAGGTAGTAGACAAGTTAACGAGTAGACAAGAAACAAAACTTTGAAACGAGGAAGGATAAGTTTAAAAGGCATAAATGGCTACTTTCACGGCGCAATAGCACTCCACAAACGGTCTTCGGGTAATGGAGCTACAACACACAATGACTCTTTAGACACAGGATGAACGAACGCTACTTGATGCGAGAGCAGTGAGATACTGCCGTCGGGATTGCTACGCTGAGCCCCATATTTCAAATCGCCTTTGATAGGCCACCCCATTGCTGCGAGCTGACAACGTATCTGATGATGTCGTCCAGTGAGCAATTCTACCTCTATCAACGTATAGTTGTCTGACCTACCTATTACCTTATAATTTAAAACAGCTTTCTTCGAACGTGGCACTTCATGGTCGTAAGCATAGCTTTTGTTCTGCTTTTCGTTGCGCACAAGCCAATGTGTAAGGGTCCCTTCGAGCTGTTTAGGTACGTTACGAGTAATAGCCCAATAGGTCTTATGCACCTCTCCGGTACGGAACATCTCACTCATTCGCGAAAGAGCCTTGGATGTTTTGGCAAAGACAACGAGTCCCCACACAGGCCTATCTAGCCTGTGTATCACACCTATAAATACATTTCCCGGCTTTTGGTATTTCTCTTTGATGTATGCTTTCACCGTCTCGCTAAGCGGTGTATCGCCAGTCTTATCGCCCTGAACAATCTCTCCACTACGTTTAGAGACGATGATGAGATGATTATCTTCGTAAACTACTTGCATCGTTTTATTTGTTTATACGAATACAAAGATACAAAAAAGGATGAGAATGCGAACAATTCTGCATCCTCATCCTTTTATCCCTGTTGCATCTGCCGAAGCAATTGCTTCTGTCGTTCGGTCAATCCCGTGGGCAGAGTGACGTTGTAGGTGACTATCAAGTCGCCGAAAGTACCATCTCCCCGATTCATTCCCTTGCCACGCAATCGCACCTTTGTGCCATTCTGTGTTTCGGGTTTAATCTTCAACTTAATCTTAGTTCCATCACCCAACTGTACGATTACCTCGCCACCAAGCAAAGCTGTATAAAAGTCTATGTTCACTTCGGCATTCACACTACCCGAACTTTGCCGAGCCGAACGACCAGTATTGGCAGTTCGACCACTTCCAAAAAGGTCTTTAAAAAAACTGGAGAAACCGCCTCCACCAAAGCTATTAAAGTCGAATCCCTCGAAAGGATTACCACCACCGGCCGAAGACCACTGGTAGTTTCCACCACCTCTGCCACCATTAAACATATCGGCCTCGCGCCACTTCTCACCATATTGGTCGTATTTGCGGCGTTTCTCAGGGTCGCTCAACACATCGTAAGCCTCGTTTAATGCTTGAAACTTGGCTTTCGCTTTCGGATCATTGGGATGCAAATCGGGATGGAACAGCTTTGCACGCTTCCTATAAGCCGCCCTGACATCCTTTTGTGGGATGCTCTTATCGACGCCTAGAATCTTGTAATAATCTATAAATGCCATAATTTCTGTACTCTTTTATTCTTTAATAAGAAGTAAGCAAAAACCATGCCGCATTCATAAAAAAACGCTATCTTTGCACACATAAATGAAAAAGCAAAATGAAAAGAATCTTCATTGCATGTCTCATGGCTCTCTGCCTTTCCACATACGCCATGGGAAAGAATAAAACCATCAATATCAGAGTGATTGAAACGAGCGATGTACACGGAAGTTTTTTCCCTTACGATTTTATCAATCGCAAACCAAAAGCAGGTACATTGGCTAGAGTGAGCAGCTATGTGAACTCGCTACGCAAAGATTATGGCAACAACGTAGTGTTGCTCGACAATGGCGATATACTCCAAGGACAACCTACATGTTACTACTATAACTACATAGCTACGCAAGAACGGAACGTGGCAGCAGACATTATCAACTACATGAAGTATGATGCCGAGTCCGTAGGAAACCACGATGTAGAGACAGGACATGCTGTGTACGACAAATGGATAAAAGAGATTAACTGCCCCATGTTGGGTTGTAACATCATCGATACCAAGACTCAAAAACCGTATGTAAAGCCTTATACCATATTAAATAAGGATGGAGTGAAGATTGCTATCATCGGTATGCTGACTCCTGCTATCCCCAGTTGGCTCTCTAAGAATCTATGGTCGGAACTCTACTTTGAAGATATGGTAGTTTCGGCACGCAAGTGGGTGAAGACAGTTCAAGATACCGAGCATCCCGATATCATTATCGGCCTCTTCCATAGTGGTAAAGATAACGGTATCAAGACAGACGAATACGAGGAGAACGCTTCACATCGTGTAGCCAAAGAGGTACCCGGATTCGACCTCATATTGTTCGGTCACGACCACACACGTTCTAATGAGACTATACAAAATGTGGCTGGTAAACCGGTAGTTTGCCTAGATCCAGCTAACAACGCTATTACTGTGGCTGACGCAGAGATTACCGTCACCCTCAACAAAAAGGGTAAGATGATTGACAAAAAGGTCGTAGGAAAACTGGTAGATATGATTAATCAACCTGTTGACGAGGCTTACATGGCCTACTTCAAAGATCATATAGACAAAGTGAATACCTTTGTTAATCGTGAAATAGGTAGCTTTAAGAACACCATTTATACACGCGATAGCTATTTCGGCAGCTCTGCTTTTACCGACTTAATACTCAATTTGCAATTGCAGATTACCGGTGCCGATGTAGCCTTCAACGCTCCTTTGGCTTTCGATGCAAGCATCAAAGCCGGCACGTTGCATGTATCTGATATGTTCAACCTGTATAGGTTTGAGAACCAACTCTACGTGATGCGGCTCACAGGTGAAGAAATTCGTAAGCATTTGGAGATGAGTTACGATCAATGGGTGAACACGATGAAGAGTCCGAACGACCATCTTTTACTTTTGGCCGATACCAAAGGAGACCAACAACGACTTGGTTTCAAGAACTTTACATTCAACTTTGACAGCGCTGCAGGAATCATCTATGAGGTAGATGTGACTAAACCCGACGGACAAAAGGTACGTATTATCAGTATGGCCGACGGCCGTCCGTTCAAAGAGAATGAATGGTATAAGGTAGCTATCAACAGCTATCGGGGAAACGGTGGAGGCGAGTTGCTCACACGAGGAGCAGGTATTCCGCGTGATAGCTTGGAGAGTCGTATCGTCTGGAGAAGCGAGAAAGACCAACGATACTACTTGATGAAGGAAATAGAAAAGACGAAGGTAATGGATCCGAAGCCCAATAACAACTGGAAATTTATACCGGAAGCATGGACACGTGAAGCTGCTAAACGCGACAGTATGCTACTCTTCGGCCGCGCACAAGATCCGAAAGACATTAAATAATGAAGACTTATTGGTTTGTATTTTGTAAATCAGACATTCTATTAGAGTGTCGGGAAGACGGTAGTTGTTCCATCCCATGTGAAGAAGAACCACCTGTTGCCCTCAAACCATGGACACATGTAATCAACATTCCAGCCTTAGAAGACGGTACACCGGCCAAGGCTTTCAGCGTTGATGCGCCAATAACAGATTATCCGGGATTCAAAATGTGCGGATTACGCGCATCGTATTATGAACTAAGCATGGAACTTTACCTGAAAGCAGGTAAATGTCATGAGCTGTTATATTGGGATAAGAATACGCAATTCTGTGGTGTTTGTGGTGCCCCAATGCGCATGCATACCGACATCAGTAAGCGTTGTACATCGTGTGGAAAGGAAGTTTGGCCCCAGTTGGCAACCGCTATTATCGTGTTGATACATCGCGATGATGAAGTCTTGTTGGTTCATGCAAAGAACTTCAAGACCAATTTCTACGGTCTTGTAGCCGGTTTTGTGGAGACAGGTGAAACCTTGGAAGAGGCAGTTCATCGCGAAGTGATGGAAGAAACTGGCATCACCATCACCAATCTGCGCTATTTTGGGTCGCAGCCGTGGCCCTATCCCAGTGGATTGATGGTAGGTTTTAATGCCGACTATGTGTCCGGTGAAATCAAATTGCAGACCGATGAGCTGAGCAAAGGGGCTTGGTTCACTAAAGAGACCTTACCTACCATCCCCGAAAAACTAAGTATTGCCCGCATGATATTGGACGACTGGCTAACTAACAACAAATAAATCCTTTAACATAAATAATCAATATGAGTTTTCTTGAAAAAGCACTTGGATTCAATCCACAGACCATGAAGGTGAAGACGGAGCTTATTGCAGGCGCCACAACCTTCTTAACGATGAGTTACATTCTTGCTGTTAACCCCGCTATCCTAGCTACAACAGGTATGGATAAAGGTGCATTATTCACCGGAACGGCCATAGCTGCCGCCATAGCCACGCTCTTGCTGGCTTTCATGGCAAAGCTTCCATTTGCCCAAGCACCCAGTATGGGACTGAATGCATTCTTTGCCTACACCCTATGTCAGGCTATGGGATACACTTGGCAACAGAGTTTGACCATCATGTTGATAGAAGGTATCATCTTTATCTTGATTACTTTCTTAAACGTCAGAGAAATGATTCTCGACTCAATCCCGCTGAATCTGCGTTACGCCATCAGTGCCGGAATCGGTATGTTCATCGCTTTTATCGGATTAAAGAATGCCGGTATCATCGTAGCCAAGGAAGGAACATTCGTTGGTCTAGGTGCTTTTACACCTGAATGTATATTAGGGCTCATCGCCATCTTGGGCAGTGGAATCCTCATGGCAAGGAATGTGAAAGGCTCATTGTTCTATGGTATCTTGGCAGCAACCATCATTGGAATCCCCATGGGAGTCACTCAAATGGAGTCAGGATGGTCTCCCGTCTCCACTCCACAGGATATATCACCTGTCTTTTGGAAGTTTGATTTCGACGGATTGATGAACTTCAACACGGTCATCGTGGTGTTCACACTTCTTATTGTCAACGTTTTCGATACCATCGGAACACTCGTTGGCTTATCAGAAAAAACCGGTATCGTAGAAAAGAACGGTAGCATTCCACATGTAAAAGAGGCCATGATGAGCGACGCTATCGGTACTACTTGCGGTGCAATGCTAGGTAGTTCCACTATCACAACATACATTGAGAGCGCTTCAGGAATTGCTGAAGGCGGTCGAAGTGGACTCACCTCGTTCATTGTAGGATGCCTGTTCCTGCTCAGTTTGTTCTTGAGTCCGTTATTCTTGGTTATTCCCAGCGCAGCTACCAGTGGTGCATTGGTACTCGTAGGAGTCTTGATGATTGACTGTGTAAAGAAGACTAACCTTAGCGATGTGAGCGAAGCATTCCCTGCTTTCATCACAATGATTACGATGGTACTTTGCTATTCTATCGCAGATGGTATCTGCTTAGGTATCCTTGCCTATGTCATCATCAAGTTATGTACAGGACAATTCAAGGCGCTCAACCCCATGTTGATAGCTCTATCCATTATCTTTATCCTGAAATTTGTATTTGAATAAATAATCAAACAAGCATAAAACAATAAAGCCCGACACTTGTCGGGCTTTATTGTTGGTAAATATCAACCTCCATTTTCATCTTTCAAAATAGGCAATGATATATGGTATCGAACGGCCAAGAAGCGAATGACGCAGATAATCAAGAACGTAACAATAGACGCTATACCCACATTTACCTCTAAAGAGACAAGCCCCCAATACACCAAACCGCCTGAGATACTAGCCATGGCGTAAATATCTTTCTGGAAAATAAGCGGTTCTTTATTGAGAAACACATCTCTTATCACTCCACCAGCGGCTCCGGTAATGCATCCCATGATGATGGCAACCCAGAAAGGATAACCGAATTGCAAGGTTTTCTGCATACCGGCAATGGTAAACAGAGCCAAACCTATGGTGTCAAAAACCAACCACGCATTGTCCAACTTATTAAGTGACCGTGCAAAAACAATCACAAACAACTGCGCAATAACCGTACAAACGATATAAATAGACGATGTCATCCAAAAAGGAGTGGTCCCTAACATGACGTCGCGCAGCGTTCCGCCACCAATAGCAACAGCAAATCCACACACAAAACCGCCAAACCAATCGAAATGTTTA
Organism: Prevotella sp. S7 MS 2; assembly: GCF_000762865.1. Classification (NCBI taxonomy): domain Bacteria; kingdom Pseudomonadati; phylum Bacteroidota; class Bacteroidia; order Bacteroidales; family Prevotellaceae; genus Prevotella; species Prevotella sp. S7 MS 2. The sequence continues at coordinate 86,014 of NZ_JRPT01000001.1, forward strand.
GCCGCCGCCTGGCGGATACCTGATATAGCAAACGCGAAAGTACCGACGAATTCTAGAACTTGTTGAACCGTACGAACAACCTCAGGATCTTGATAGAACATGTTATTATGAGTTTACTACATGAATAGGATGACCGTCAATAAAAGCTTTCACATTCTCTACACAAATATCAACCAAGCGTTTGCGTGCCTCAAAAGTGGCCCATGCCACATGCGGAGTTATAAAAGCATTGGGCTGACGGAGCAATGGATTGTCTTTACGAGGAGGTTCCTCGTACATCACATCAGCCCCATATCCAGCCAATTGACCACTTTCCAACGCGTCAGCCACATCTTGCTCATCAACCAACGGACCACGCCCGGTATTGATAATAATAGCACCTTGCTTCATCATCTTGATGGTTTCCTTATTAATCATCCCCCTTGTTTCGGGCGTAAGTGGACAATGCAAAGTCAGAATATCGCTCACAGAGAGCAGTCCATCAAACGTTGTTTTCTGAATGCCATCAGGTAAATCAGCCGAATTCTTGCTTGTATAAGCAAATACATCCATTCCGAATTCCTTAGCAATCATTGCTACTTTCATACCAATATTGCCTAATCCAATGATACCAAGCGTCTTACCGGCAATCTCATGTAACGGACTATCCCAATAACAAAAGTCGGGATTGTCGCTCCATTTGCCTTGTCTGTTAAGCTCTGCATAATGGTCTACCCGATTCATAATATTAAGAATATGGGCAAAAGTCATCTGCGCCACACTATCAGTGCTATATGCCGGAATATTTGTCACGACAATACCACGTTTCCGAGCTGCCTCCAAGTCTATGGTATTATAGCCTGTTGCCATCACACCAATATACTTCAACTTAGGCAATTGGCTCATTTCTTTCTCACGAATAGACACCTTATTGGTCAGTACCACGTCAGCATCTTTGGCCCGTTCTACAACTTCTTTGCCCGTAGAACGTTCATATTCCACAAATTCGCCTAATGATTTCAACCCTTCCCAAGACAGATCTCCGGGGTTGATAGCATGAGCATCCAATTCAACGATTTTCATTTTATCAATATCTTTATACCTTTATATATATTACTTCTCATATCTATCACCCCAAAAACGAGTCATGCGATCTTTCAACTTCGTCTCTACCGCATTGGGTTGTGCATGCCATAACCTGTCGTTCACCAGTTCATCGGGCATATACTGTTGCTGTACGAAGTGCTCAGGATAGTCATGACTGTACTTATAACCATCATGATAACCCAACTGTTTCATCAGTTTGGTCGGAGCATTACGCAAATGTAGCGGCACAGGAAGGTTTCCTGTCTGTCGCACTTTCTCCAACGCTGCATCAATACCAAGATAACTTGAATTGCTTTTGGCACTCGTAGCGAGATACACAACAGCCTCCGCCAACGGGATACGCCCCTCAGGCCAGCCTATTTTCATGACCGCATCGAAAGCCGCATTAGCCAATAACAGAGCGTTGGGATTGGCTAATCCTATATCTTCGGAGGCACTAATGACCAGTCGGCGAGCGATAAATTGAGGATCTTCACCGCCTTCTATCATCCTAGCCATCCAGTATAAGGCTGCATCAGGGTCGCTCCCACGGATGCTCTTGATGAATGCCGAGATGATATCGTAGTGCATTTCCCCATCTTTATCATAGGCCAAAGGGTTCTGTTGCAGCCGGTTTACTACCAAGTCGTCGGTAATCACCACATCGTTCTTCCCCTCCGACTCTACTACCAATTCCAATATATTCAGCAATTTACGCGCATCTCCACCACTATACCGCAACATGGTCCCGGTCTCTTTCAGTTCTATACGGCGCTCTTTCAAATATATATCCGTCGTAATAGCTTTATGGAGCAGTTCCAATAAATCGTCTTGCTCCAACGATTTCAAAACATACAACTGACAACGTGACAACAACGGCCTAATCACTTCAAACGAAGGATTCTCCGTCGTAGCCCCGATCAATGTCACCACCCCCTGCTCCACTGCACCAAGCAAGGAGTCTTGCTGCGATTTACTAAACCGATGAATCTCGTCAATAAACAAGATTGGCGATGCGGTATTGAAGAATCTGCTTTCCTTGGCCTTTGCTATGACGTCGCGAACGTCCTTTACTCCACTTGTCACAGCGCTTAAAGTATAGAACGGAGTGTCTAACTTATTGGCAATAATACGTGCAAGTGTAGTCTTTCCAACACCCGGTGGTCCCCATAACAAAAATGAGGAAATCCTACCTGTGTCTATCATTTGGCGCAATACGGCTCCCTCTCCTACGAGATGTTTTTGGCCGACATAATCGTCCAAAGTTTTGGGTCGCATTCGCTCTGCTAACGGTTCACTCATATATGTATGCAAAAATAGAGAATAAGGAGGAGAAATACAAAAATTCCTTTTGAAAAGTTTGTGAATATGATACAGAGTATGTACTTTTGCAGCGCTATCCAAGACTGAGTTTAAGGTAAGATAAATAGCAATCACACATATGAGACAACAGAAAGTATTAACCCTAAAGACGCTAAGCAAAAGCAATGTATGGGATATTCAGGAGAATGACATATTCCGTATGTGGGAGGCTGCTGAGAAAGATGCAGACCTCAAGGATAACACGAGACATTACATAGATGTCATCAAAAGCGCATTCGATGCAGAAGAAATTAAGATTGATAAACCAGAGGTCATCAGGAAGTATGAAGACCGCGGATTCAAGATTGGACGCATCAGAATAGACGAAAACAACAAGAACAAGTGGGCATTGAAGAAACGCACCATCATGCGTGTATCCGATCTTACCTACGAAAATATACACCATATCTCTGCTACAAAGTTGCTAGAATGCATCGACCGAAATTTTGGCGGTGGCTGGGATTCACTTTCACAAAGCATCAGAGACATCATCGAACATGGTTTCGACATCAGCACTACTACTCTTCCCAAAGACAGACTACACAAGAAAGGTGGCATGTATGAGAAGAAGGTAGCCGACGGATTTGATGTGCTTGAAATTCCAAAGGGTGGATGGATTGAAGCCATCTTCGCTAAAGAGAAGCCTGAATTAGAAAGACCAAGGGTAAGATTTGATAGTGATGACGATATGGATAAGTTGGATTTAGATGGAGATACCATTGATACCGATGATGAAGACTTACCGGAAATCAAGGATAGTTACAACGAGCCCGATGACGATGAGGATGTTTTCGACGAAGACAAATTGACAGAAGAGAGTTATCGCACGACCTTTGAGGAAAATCCGGACGACCTCAATATGGAAGCCGAGGATATGTCTGACGACGACAACTATTAAACAGAAAGATATTACAAACGACCATCAGGGGAATCGGGCTAAACCCGATTCCCCTTTTATTGTGCCTATCTCCCATCCTCAAGTTCCTTATTTCCCACTCCTAATTTCTCCCCCTTAACTCGCTGCAAAGTCGAGGCAAGCATGCTGAACAAGCACTGCAGCAACGCTGTTCGGCCATTGCAGTAACGCTGCCGACACTTTGCAATAAGACAACTATGGCTATCGAAAATACTAATAACAGCACTCTCTGAATATAATTACCACCACTTGATGTTCTATATTAAATGTAATAACTTTGCAATTGCAAAATCAATTACGATCAATCATGGAAATTATCGAGCACTTATTTCAAGGAATGCCCGGACTATGGGGTGGCGGTGTAGCCCACTCCGTACTTATTCTATCCCTTGTTATAGCAATGGGATTGTCGCTAGGAAAAATCAAAATAGGTAATGTATCGCTTGGACTGATGTGGATACTCTTCTTCGGTATCTTGTTCGGCCAATTCAATTTGAACCTCGACGAGCATCTATTGCACTTCATGAAAGAGTTTGGACTAATTCTCTTTGTCTACTCTATCGGTATGCAAGTAGGTCCAAGTTTCTTCTCTTCATTCCGTAAGGGTGGTAAAACACTTACCATGCTAGCCATCATCACGATATTCTTGAGTGTGATTATCACCATCACGCTGCACTTCACCACGCAGACTCCTATCACCACATTGGCCGGTATACTCTCCGGAGCCGTGACCAATACACCGGGACTAGGTGCTGCTCAGCAGGCAAACAGCGACTTGAACGGTATTGATGCACCGGAAATCGCACTAGGTTACACCGTAACTTATCCATTAGGTATATTCGGTGTCATCTTAGCTTTCATGCTTTTGAGATACATCCTTAGAATTAATAAGGAAGAAGAAGATGAGGATGCACGCACCGGATTAGGACACTTGGAGGAGTTAAGCGTAAGAACATTCACTGTAGAGGTGACCAATGAGATGATTGATGGCATGACCATCAAACACATTCGTCCTATGGTGAAACGCCAGTTCGTCATCTCGCGTATTGTCCATGCCAATAATGCAGCTCACAATGCACTCGTCAACGGACAAACAACCATTCATCTTGGCGACAAATTGCTGATTATCGCCAACCCTAAAGACATTGAACCTATCATCGCACTGATGGGTAACTCCATTGAGATGGACTGGTCTCCATACGAGAAAGAGTTGATTTCGAGAAGGATTCTAATTACCAAACCGGAACTAAACGGCAAAAGTTTGGCTCAATTAAGAATCAGAAGCAACTTCAATGCTAACATTACGAGAGTGAATCGTTCGGGTGTAGACCTTGTAGCCACACCACAATTGCAACTCCAGATGGGCGACCGTGTGACGGTTGTCGGCTCAGAATTAGCCATAGGACATACCGAGAAGATACTCGGTAACTCCATGCGACGCCTCAATACACCAAACATTATCTCCATATTCTGGGGTATTGCATTAGGTTGTATACTAGCAAACGTACCCTTCGTGATACCGGGTATTCCTGCACCTTTGAAACTTGGACTGACTGGTGGACCGCTTGTCGTAGCCATATTGATGGGATGTTTCGGTCCTAAATATCGCATCGTGACCTACAATACCATCAGCGCCAACCTCATGATACGCGAGATTGGTATCTGTATCTTCTTGGCGTGTGTGGGCTTGGGAGCGGGTAACTCGTTCGTAGAAACTGTTATCAGCCGACAAGGAGCTACTTGGATAGCCTTCGGTTTCATCATCACACTGCTTCCAATCTTAATAGGTGGACTCATAGGTCGCTATGTATACCATCTCAACTACTTCACGTTGCTGGGCGTATTATCGGGTGCCAACACCAACCCGGCAGCACTGGCATACAGCAACGATTTGACTACGACCGACTCGGCTGCCATAGCTTACTCGACCGTATATCCGTTCTCGATGTTCTTACGCATCGTTACGGTACAGATAATGATATTTGCAATGGGGTAAAGAAGATTAGTATTTTAGATTTAGACAAGAATTAACCCATTCTACAAGTCTGCTATCTACAAAATCGATAGCAGACTTTTTATATTTCTTCAGAAACATATTTACGTCAATATTTATTTGACTAACTTTGCACAGAAAATTCAGATAACATCATTTCAAAGACTACAAAAGAAGCATGGATAATAATTGTAATTCAGAAGCAATCGTCATTAAGAAGTTAGAACTACTCTTAGACACAGGATGTCTCCTCATGTCGAGTAACGCCGACACAGCTCGTATTTCGCGCAATATGAAGCGTGTTGCCGCATTCTTAGGCATCATTGAGGAAGACATGCATATCTACTTTAACTTTAATATCTTGATGGTCAACGTGTGTATCGACGGCCATTTATACAGCAAATACAAGCGTTGCGACAAACACGGCATCAACATGGCCACCATCACTGCCATCAGTAAACTATCATGGCTGGCTATAAAGGAAGACTATTCGCTCGAACAATACGAGGAAGCATTGAATGAAATCAAGAACAAGAAGAACAGTTATACCGATTGGGAAGTAGCAGCTTGCAGCGGATTTGCCTGCGGTGGCTTCTGTATACAGTTCGGATGCGACTGGACCGCCTTCTTCTATGCTTCAATAGCAGCCATGTTTGGCATGCAACTGAAGACATACTTGAATAAGAAAGGGTCGAACACGTATGTGAATATTGCTATTTCTGCTTTCGTAGCAACACTCATTGCTTGGCTATTTGCCAACTTCTCACTCTCTACAGAAGTTATGGCTGCTATGCCTGATATGCTGGCTTCGGTACTTCATACAGACACTCCGTGGCATCCATTGATGGCATGTACGCTATTCATAGTGCCGGGTGTGCCCATCATCAATTCAGTAAGCGACATGCTGACAAATTACGTCCAGATAGGCATAACACGTGCTGTCATCACGCTTATGTTTGTTCTGTCTATGGCATTTGGTATCGCATTAACGATAGAAGTATGCGGTATTGACAACTTTGTCAAAGACCTGAGTATGATACCTCACCACACTTATCTTGAATTCTCTATTGCCGCAGCCATCTCGGCCATGGGATTCGCAACCATATACAACTTCCCCAAACGTCTGTTACCAGTGTTAGCCATAGGCGGAATCATTGCAGTCTGTACACGAAACTTCGTGAATCTAGGTCCCAGTACTGATAATATAGGATTGGATATGGGCTTGATTATAGGTTCATTTGTGGGTTCGGCACTCATCAGTATCATCTGTACGCAAGCCATGCACTGGTTCCACATGCCTCATCATTGCCTGTCTATACCCTGCGTTATCCCTATGATTCCGGGCGTATTGATGTATCGTTCACTGTTTGCATTCATCGATATGCACGGTATTGTGGGCGAGGTAACGGTGGCTATGTACAATGGTATCAGAGCTACACTGATTATCTTGTTCATCGCCATAGGCTTGGCTATTCCCAACATCTTCGTTCGTCGAATGGTAACACCGAAGCGCAATAAGAAGCTTCTCGATATGGTGATAGAGCGACAGCGAAAACACGAAGCTGCCACAGAGTTGAAACAAGCATAAGGAAACTACTGATAAAGCACAAAGAAAAAGAGCGGATGCCCTACCGGACATCCGCTCTTTATATATTATATGGCCTAGCTGATTAATATTCAGACCAACTCTTAATCTCTATTTCATCCAAAGGTACGCTACAGAAAGCATGAATGAAAGCACTTGCCAAACGACTGTTGGTAATCAATGGAACGTTCAAATCAATAGCTGCACGGCGTATCTTGTAACCGTTGGTAAGTTCATGAACCGTCAAGTTCTTAGGAATATTAACCACCATATCAATCTTATGCTCATGTAACATGGTCAAGGCTTGGGGCTCTTGTCCTTCTTCTGACGGCCAGAAAACGCGTTCGTTTGCCACTCCATTCTCTGCAAGATACTTGCTGGTACCACCCGTTGCATAGAGTTTATAGCCATGTTCGACCAATTCTCTAGCAGCATCAAGCATACCGGCCTTCTCCTTTGCACCACCCGTAGAGAGCAGAACGGTCTTAGCAGGGATACGATGGCCGACGCTAAGCATACTCTTGAGCAATGCATCATTGGTATCGTCACCCAAACAACCAACCTCTCCAGTAGAACTCATATCCACTCCTAAGACCGGATCGGCCTTCTGTAGACGGCTGAAAGAGAACTGACTGGCCTTAATTCCTACGTAGTCGAGGTCAAAAAGGTTCTTATTTGGTTTCTCTACAGGGAGTCCCAACATCACTTTGGTAGCCAGTTCGATGAGATTAATCTTCAACACTTTGCTGACAAATGGGAACGAACGTGAGGCACGAAGATTACATTCGATAACTAAAATATCGTTATCACGAGCCATAAACTGGATATTGAAAGGACCGCTAATATGCAGTTCTTTAGCTATCTGGCGACTCACATGCTTGACACGACGAACAGTTTCAACATACAACTTCTGCGGTGGGAAAGCAATGGTAGCATCTCCTGAGTGCACACCGGCAAACTCTACGTGCTCACTGATGGCATATGCAAGAATCTCACCATTGCGAGCTACGGCATCCATCTCGATTTCCTTGGCGTGCTCAATAAACTTCGATACAACCACAGGATGGTCTTCACTGACGTTAGCAGCAAGTTGTAAGAACTTCACAAGTTCCTCTTCGTTAGAGCAAACATTCATCGCTGCCCCCGAAAGAACATACGATGGGCGAACCAATACCGGAAATCCTACACGCTCGACAAACTTTCCGATGTCGTCCATACTGGTCAAAGCACTCCATTCGGGTTGGTTGATTCCATTGCGAGTAAGCATGGCTGAGAACTTAGCGCGGTCTTCAGCGCCATCAATATCTTGCGCCGCCGTACCAAGAATAGGTACATTTTGCTCGTCGAGCTTCATGGCTAAGTTGTTCGGAATCTGCCCTCCTGTGCTGACAATGACACCATGCGGAGTCTCCAATTCAATGATATCCATGACACGTTCAAACGTCAATTCATCGAAATAAAGACGGTCGCACATATCATAATCGGTAGAAACAGTCTCCGGATTATAGTTAATCATCACCGAACGGTAACCTTCTTTGCGAATAGTATTCAAAGCTTGAACACCACACCAGTCGAATTCTACTGAGCTACCAATACGGTATGCTCCCGACCCAAGCACGATAATAGAGCGCTTATCCTTCTCAAAGTCAATATCATTCTGTACTCCTGCATAGGTCAGATAGAGATAATTAGTCTGCGCCGGATACTCTGCTGCCAAAGTATCTATCTGTTTTACCACCGGCAATATGCCATAGTTCTTACGCAGATTTCGTACCAATAGCTGTGCCTTGAACATGTTATGGAGTTCTCCTTCAAGCCCTACGGCACGCGCAATTTGGAAATCTGTGAAGCCATAAACTTTGGCTTTCTGTAGCAATTCCTTATCAAGTGTATTGATATTGCATGTCTTCAACTGCTCATCAATATCAATAATATTCTTCAATTTCTGCAAGAACCACTTATCAATCTTCGTCAATTCATGAATCTGATCAACAGTATAGGCCTTGTGCATAGCCTTTGAGATGACGAAGATGCGCTTATCGGTAGGTTCTTTCAAAGCTGCATCAATGTCTTCTATTTCCAATTCCTTGTTCTCGACAAAGCCATGCATGCCCTGCCCTATCATGCGTAAGCCTTTTTGGATGGCTTCTTCGAAGTTTCGACCGATAGCCATTACCTCTCCGACAGACTTCATGGAAGAACCCAATTCCTTGTCTACTCCACGGAATTTTGACAAGTCCCAGCGTGGAATCTTGCACACTACATAGTCCAATGCAGGCTCAAAGAAAGCGCTGGTAGTCTTTGTAACAGAGTTCTTTAAGTCGAACAAACCATATCCAAGACCTAACTTTGCAGCGACAAAAGCCAAGGGATAACCGGTCGCCTTAGACGCTAATGCAGACGAACGGCTCAATCGTGCGTTCACCTCAATGACTCTATAGTCTTCGCTCTTGGGATCGAATGCATACTGAACATTACACTCTCCGACGATACCGATGTGTCGAATGATGCGTATAGCCAATGCTCTCAACTTATGGTATTCGCTGTTTGTCAATGTCTGAGAGGGCGCAATGACGATACTTTCACCCGTATGGATGCCCAAAGGGTCAAAGTTTTCCATGTTACATACGGTAATACAGTTGTCGAAACGGTCGCGTACTACCTCGTATTCTATTTCCTTCCAGCCCTTCAAACTTTTCTCAACAAGTACCTGAGGTGAGAAAGAGAATGCCTTTTCTGCAAGCTTATCTAGTTCTTCTTCGTTATCAGCGAAACCACTACCAAGTCCTCCAAGGGCATAAGCAGCGCGAATAATCACCGGATAACCGAGTTCGCGAGCAGCTTTACGAGTCTTTTCAATATTGTCACAAGCCTCACTCTTGATAGTCTTGACATCTATTTCGTCCAGTTTTTCAACGAAAAGTTCACGGTCTTCTGTATCCATAATGGCCTGAACGGGAGTTCCTAGTACCTGTACATTGTACTTTTCTAAGATGCCACTCTTATAGAGTTCCACACCACAATTGAGTGCTGTTTGACCTCCAAACGACAGTAAGATACCATCAGGACGCTCCTTTTCGATGACACGTTCAACGAAGTAAGGCTGCACAGGCAGGAAATATATCTGATCGGCAACACCTTCCGATGTTTGAACAGTTGCAATATTAGGATTGATTAATACGGTATAAATACCCTCTTCACGCATGGCTTTAAGGGCTTGTGAACCCGAATAATCGAACTCACCGGCCTCTCCAATCTTCAAAGCACCAGAACCTAAGAGGAGTACTTTCTTTATCTTTTCATCTTTCATCTTCTCTTTTACTTTAAGGTTGCAACAAAATCATCAAATACAAACTCCGTATCTACGGGACCGGAACATGCTTCCGGATGGAACTGACTAGTAAACCAAGGATTCGTCTTATGCTTGATTCCCTCGTTACTTCCATCATTCATATTCACAAAGAGTTCTTCCCAATCTTTTCCGATGGTCTTGATATCAACGGCATAGCCATGGTTTTGACTGGTCACAAAGCACTTATTCGTGCCTACCATACGCACCGGCTGGTTGTGAGAACGGTGTCCATATTTCAATTTATAGATGGATGCACCACCTGCTTTAGCCAAGAGTTGGTTACCCATGCAGATACCGCATATCGGTTTACGGCTCATACTGATTTGCTTACGAATCACATCGACAGCCTCGGAACACATATCCGGGTCACCGGGACCATTACCCAAGAAGAGACCATCAAACTCCATTCCGGTATAATCATAATTCCAAGGCACTCGAATCACTTCTACTCCGCGATTAATCAAGCAACGAATAATGTTGGCTTTCACGCCACAATCCACGAGAACAACCTTCTTTCCAGCACCCTCATTATAACGAATAATCTCCTTACACGAAACCTTATCCACGAAGTTTACGCCTTCATAATCAGCTTCAGGAATATTATCGGGCTCATCGTCAAAGATAATTTTCCCCATCATCACCCCATGAGAACGCAACACTTTGGTCAACTCTCGCGTGTCAATGCCCGTTATTCCCGGCACATGTTCGCGTTTCAACCAGTCGGATAAACTCTCTACGGCATTCCAATGAGAGTACTCTTCACTATAATCAGCAACAATAATGGCAGAAGCATATATCTTATCACTCTCCATAAAAGTGGGCAAACCGGATGGCTCAACCGTAAATGCAGGCACACCATAATTACCTACAAGCGGATAAGTCAACGTCATCAACTGCCCAGCATAAGATGGATCTGTAAGACTCTCCGGGTATCCCATCATGGCAGTATTGAATACAACCTCGCCCGCTACAGGCGCATCGTAGCCGAAAGACTTACCATGAAACTTTGTTCCGTCTTCCAATATTAATGTTACTTTCTTCATTCTATTCTCTTTATTGAATATTATTCACTCTTATACACATTCTCAAAGTAATCCACAAAGGCCTCATTACACAACCTTGTACCACCGGGAGTAGGATACTTACCAGTAAAATACCAATTACCTCTGTGATTAGGTATAGCCATCTGCAAGCCCTCTATAGACTGATAGACCAACTCCACAGGAGTCTTCATACCCTCAGGACGCAACATCTCAACAATCTTATTGTTGATTTCTTCGGTCGTGAACGGACTATAAATTTCCCTCACTCCATTCTTCATTTCATCCTTCGACTTCTCTAGTTCGGCCTTACATGAGCGATATACATCCTCTATCACATGTTGCAAACCACGTTCCTTAAGCAATTGAATGGTTGCGCGGAACACACAGAATTCCTCCAATCGAGGCATATCAATACCGTAATAATCGGGGTATCTAATCTGTGGAGCACTACTAACAATAACTATCTTATGAGGATGAAGCCTATCCAAGATACGCAAAATGCTCTCCTTCAACGTCGTACCACGTACTATACTATCGTCTATGATAACGAGATTGTCTACATGAGGTTCAATACTTTCGTAGGTAATATCATAAACATGTGATGCCAAATCGTTGCGCGAGTTACCCTCAGTAATAAAGGTACGAAGTTTAATATCCTTCCATGCTACCTTCTCACTGCGTACATCTTCTTGCAGAATACTCATTAACTCTTCATGACTTGGCGTATGTCCAAGGTTCGACAACCTTGCTATCTTCTGCTCGTTAACATAGTTCTTGAATCCATCAAGCATACCATAGAAGGCAACCTCGGCTGTATTCGGAATGAACGAGAACACAGTGTGCTGCGTATCGTTGTCGATGGCTTTTAAAATAGGTTGCGTAAGCTGCTCACCTAGCTTCTTACGCTCCTTATATATATCGCGATCGGAGCCACGACTAAAATAGATTCGTTCGAAAGAGCAGGCTTGACTCTCTTTAGGTTCCAACACTTGTTCGATGGAACACTCACCATTCCGCTTCACCAACAATGCGGCACCGGCTGGCAGCTCTTTCACATCGTCACATTCCAAATCAAATGTTGTCTGCAATACAGGGCGCTCACTGGCCAATACAGCAATCTCGTCGTTGATATAATAGAAAGCCGGACGAATACCCCAAGGGTCGCGCATAGAGAACATCTCGCCCGAACCGGTGAGTCCACAGACTACATATCCACCATCAAAGCCGGTCATGGACGTCTGCAACACGTTAGACATCTGCACGTTGTTCTCAATGTATTCTGTAATATCCATGCCCTCTAAGCCTTGCGCTTGAGCCTGAACGAAATTCCGTTCAACCTCTCTATCCAGCCTATGACCTAGTAATTCGAGCATGATATAACTGTCACTATAAATACGTGGCCACTGCCCTTGTGCCCTCAAGCGACCGAAAATCTCATCAATATTAGTCATATTGAAGTTTCCACACAGGCACAGATTCTTCGCACGCCAGTTGTTTCTACGCAAGAACGGATGCACGTACGAGAGACCACTCTTGCCAGTCGTAGAATAGCGGAGGTGTCCCATATACATTTCTCCCGCAAAAGGAACGTGACGTTTCACGTATTCCACATCGTTCAACTTCTTCGGAGAAAAGTCTTTAAACGAGCGATGTACCTCGCCAAAGATCTCTGTAATGGCTTTCGTACCTTCTGCTCTCTGACGAAACATATACTCTTGTCCGGGCTCAGCTTCCAGACTCACGCAGGCCATACCGGCACCTTCCTGCCCTCTGTTATGTTGTTTCTCCATCATTAAGTATAGCTTGTTCAAGCCATACATCCATGTACCGTACTTTTGCTGATAATATTCCAGAGGTTTCAGCAGCCTCACCAAGGCCACACCACATTCATGCTTTAGAGTTTCCACTATTCTATATTCCTTTTAACTACAGTTTCCCTATTATACAAATGGCGCGACAACATGGTCGCACCTTATGCCTCACAGAAGATCAAATCAAAAAAGTGAAAGACTGAAACCATAACCTTATCAATCTTTCACTTTCTCTTTGTTTATCTTACAATATTTATTACCAACGATGCTAAACTAGTTAGAATACCAATAACCGAGAACCAAATGGTTGTCGAAGAACCAATAGCAGCATTCTGTGCCTTCACCTTATTGGGTTCAACATACAGAATATCATTTTGTTGTAGATAATAATATGGAGAATTAATCAAGTTCGCATCATTCAAATTGAGGCGATGAGTTTCCTTTCTTCCGGTAGCATCTTCTCGGATAAGCATCACATTGTCGCGCTTACCATAAATGGTCAAGTCGCCCGCTTGCGCCAAAGCCTCTACCACACTCATCTTTTCAGTAGACACCGGCACTACTCCCGGATGGCCGACTTCACCGATAACAGTAACTCGATAACTAGCCATCGAAACCGTCACAATTGGATTTTGAGATTTAGCCAAGTAAGGAGCTATCTTCTCTTTGATTAAGTTCTGGCACTGATACTTCGTCAATCCTACAACATGCAACTTACCAACAACCGGAAAGTTAATGTTACCTTCATTGTCTACCAAGTAGCCTTGAAGCGAGCCATAGCCGCTGCTAATTTGTCCGCCCGAACCGATCGTGTTCTGAACAGAGAGGTTGAAAGGTGCAGCCACATCGGGATCGGTCGTGATAACCGTAATAGTAAGCATGTCTTTCGGCATGATTTTCGCATCGTAAAGACCTTGAGAAGCCTGCAAACTTATAGAATCAATGTTCTGAAAATAAGCTACATTCTTCGCACCAGAGCAACTACCTAATACCAAGACAGCCGCAATAAAGAGTAGAATCGTTAGAGTTTTTTTCATAACTACAATAATAGCATAATTATCGTTTAATATTGTGCAAATATAATTGTATTTTTTTAATTTGACAAGTTTTTATTCCAATAAAATGTTTGCACCTTTTAAGTTTAATGACTACACCCACATGAGCCTTCATTAACATACATGTAAAAGCATGAAAATAAGAATATCAACTCACTGCAGGGCGTCGGCAACATTGCTGCCTAGCCCTAACAGCATCGCTGCCAAGCCTCTTCAGCAAGCTTGCCAAGTCCCTGCACTAATACAACTTGAAATAATTGCGTGCATTATTATAACTAATGTCTTCCACCATACGAGCCAATTCAGTTTGATCATTAGGTATCAATCCACGCTCAACATCATTCCCAATGATGTTACAAAGCAACCTTCTGAAGTACTCATGTCGGGGATAACTCAAGAAAGAACGGGAGTCGGTGAGCATCCCAATAAACCTACTTAGCAGTCCAAGGTTCGACAAAGCATTGATTTGGCGGGTCATTCCGTCTAACTGATCATTGAACCACCAACCGGCACCAAACTGCATTTTCCCCGGCACACTGCCGTCTTGGAAGTTTCCCATCATCGTTGCCACCACCTCATTATCGCAAGGATTCAAGCAATAAACGATGGTACGCGTCAGCATTCCTTTCTGATTCAGTTCGTCAAAGAAATGACTCATGGCTCTCGCCGTGCTAAAAGTACCAATGGAATCAAATCCAGTGTCAACGCCAATTCTACCAAGCATCAGTCCATTATTGTCGCGAATAGCACCATAATGATATTGTTGTGTCCAATCAGACGCAGCATCCATTTCTGCACACATGGTCAAAAAGGCATGCTTATATTGCCGTATTTCAAGTGCAGAGAGCATTTGTCCGCGCATCGCCTTCTCAAAAATGGTCTCTACTTGGCTATCCGTATAAGGCTCATCATAAAATTCTTCGATACCATGATCGGAGAGTTTACAGCCGTTTTCGGCAAAGAAATCATGCCTTTTTTGCAAGGCATCGACCAAATCGGAGAATCGTCTGATGTCTACACCCGATACCTCAGAGAGTTGTTTAACATAGCCAGCATACTCCTTTTTCTCTATATTCATGGCCTTATCCGGGCGCCATGCGGGTAACATTCTCACTTCAAAGTCGCTCTGGAGAGTTGCTTGATGATACCGTAAATCATCTATCGGGTCGTCGGTAGTACATACCGTCTCCACATGGTAATGTCTCATCAGTCCTCTAGCACTATATTCCGACGAAGCAAGTTTCTCATTACACTCGTCGTATATCTCACGTGCCGTCTGCGGAGAAAGTAGCTTCGTGATACCAAAAGCGGTCTTCAACTCCAGCTGACTCCAATGAAACAGGGGGTTACGATAGGTATAAGGCATTGTATCGGCCCATTTTTCAAACTTCTCCCAGTCCGAAGTCTCATCGCCGGTACAATACTTTTCGGGCACTCCATTGGTACGCATGGCTCTCCACTTATAGTGGTCGCCACCCAACCACAGCTCCGTGATACTGGCGAAACGATGGTCTTCGGCTACCATCTTGGGATTCAAGTGACAGTGATAGTCTATGATTGGCTTCTGTGCAGCATGATTATGATACAATTCTTGGGCGACAGTGGTCTCCAACAAGAAGTTCTCATCCATAAATTCTTTCATCGGTAATCGAATATTCTTTATATGTTATGACAACGAGTTCGTCTGTCTTAGATTGTAATGCAAATATAATTCATTTTTTTGTGTAGCTAAGTAATTTAAGCTATATTTGCATTTCAAACGAAAGAAATAACGACACATGAAAGATTCAAAGGTTCTTTTGATATATACAGGCGGGACTATCGGCATGGGACAAAATCCGAAGACAGGCTCACTGGAGCCACTTGATTTCAACCATTTCATTGGTAAGATTCCCGATTTTGCCCTGCTATCGGTTGGCGTAGATGTATACCAATTCAGCGAACCAATTGATTCTAGCGACATGTCTCCACATCTTTGGAGCACACTTGTCCAAATTATCAGTGAGAAATACGGCGAGTACGATGGCTTCGTCGTGCTACATGGTACCGATACGATGGCTTATACAGCCTCGGCATTGTCCTTTATGCTGGGCAATCTTACCAAGCCTGTGATACTCACAGGTAGCCAATTGCCCATCGGACTGCTTCGTACCGACGGCAAGGAGAATCTCGTTACAAGTATCGAGTTGGCCTCTATGAAAAACATAGATGGGCGCCCGGCTGTCCCAGAGGTGTCGATATATTTTGGCGGGAAGTTGATTCGAGGCAATAGAGCGACCAAGCAGAATGCCGATGGATTCAATGCTTTCGACTCATTCAACTATCCCCACCTGTGCGATGCAGGCGTAAACTTCACCTTTCACGACCATCATATCCTCACGCCCGACTACACTAAGCCCATGATTCCGCACATTTCGATGAACCCGAATGTTATCGTATTCTCGCTCTTTCCGGGCATACAAGACAGTATTGTGGGACACGTCATTGACGCACCAGAGCTAAAAGGTATCGTCATGAGGAGTTACGGGAGTGGCAATGCTCCACAAAGTCCATGGCTTGTGGAGCTCCTGACCAAAGCATGTAAACGTGGAATAACAGTCGTAAACATCAGTCAATGCATTTCGGGAACAGTAGAAATGGCTAGATACGACACGGGATACCAACTCAAGGAAGCCGGTGTCATCAGCGGATATGATAGTACTGTGGAAGCAGCCGTCACCAAATTGATGTATCTGCTAGACATCTACGACAACCCAAAGATAATAAGAAAGCAGATGAATACCTGTATTGCAGGCGAAATAACAGTCAAATAAACAAGCCGACTAGACGATAACGCGCGTCTTATGATAGTTCTCTCTGAACCCAGAAGGAGAACAGTCTTTGCGCTTTTTGAATATTCTATTGAAATTACTAAGATTGTTGAATCCGCATTCATAGCTGATTTCGGAGATGCTCTTTGCCGTATCTACCAGCATACGCGAAGCATATCCTAAACGAATATCGATAATGTAGTCGGACAAACTACGCCCTGTATGCAACTTAAAGAAGCGACTGAATGCACTCGGACTCATACCAACCATCTCTGATAATACCGACAATCGAATCTCATCCATGTAATTCTTACTGATGAAATTCTTCACCTTGAGGATGCGACGGCTATCATCTTCCACTGAAATTTTGGCGAAACTAGACGACGAAAGTGTACGGGCATCAGAGCATTTTGAAAGTTCGTAGAGGATTGAAAGGAACTGAGTGACAGCATAAAATCCATCTTGTATGGCACTCAAACCGTCCAACATCTTGTACACGCGTACGATAGCACTCATCGGAAAGCATAGCCCTTTACGCGCCTCCACCATCATCTTACGCATGCTAACAAACGGATTTCGACCAAAGAGATTGTCTTCCGTCATATTAAAATCGAACTGAACGGTAATCTCACGAATATCCTCACTGCGACATTCATGCTGTTCCCAGACATGTTCCAAGTCGGGACTAGTGATTAAGACAAGGTCATATTCACCTATTACTTCGCTGGAATCGCCCACCACTCTCTTCACTCCGGCAGCGCGTTCCACAAAATTCAACTCGTATACTTCGTGATTGTGGATAGGGTATGTGAATTCTTTCTTATGGCGATCGGCAATGTATAGCACGTCTTTACCCATAAGAGGAGTTATCTCATGAATTACTCTCCTATCCTCACTCATACCATATAGAGTTTAAATTCGTAAATCTTTCAAAATTGCAGACATCTTCTGTCGGGTCTTAATCGTTGTTGGAACCAACGGAAGACGAAGCACATTCTCTATCATTCCCATATCACTTAGCAAGGCTTTCACACCGGCCGGATTGCCTTCTACGAACAGAAGACTGTACAATTCGGTAAACATGTGATGGATTTTGCGTGCCGGTTCAAACTCACCCTTGAACTCCAAACGAATCATTCGTGAGAATTCTTTAGGCAAAGCATTACCGATTACCGAAATAACACCGGCTGCCCCACTGGCTACCATAGAGAATGTCAGGGCGTCATCACCACTGATTATATCGAAATTATCGGGCTTTCCTTTGATGATTTCGTCCACCTGCTCAAGACTACCACTTGCTTCTTTGATACCCACAATGTTGGGAAAATCCTTCGCTAAACGTATGGTTGTCTCCGCTTTCATATTGATTCCCGTTCTTCCGGGAACATTATAAAGGATGATTGGCAACGGACTTGCTTCGGCAATAGCCTTGAAATGCTGGTACAAACCTTCTTGTGAAGGCTTGTTATAGTAAGGGCAAATACTCAGAATACCATCAATCCCACTCCAATCCGTGGTCTGAATCTCTCGTACTACAGCCGCCGTATTATTACCACCGCAATACTTCACGATCTTCACACGGCCTTGATTAACAGTCTTGACAAGCTCGGTTATTTTATCTTTTTCCTCTTTCGACAAACAAGGAGACTCACCTGTAGTGGCCAAAATACACAGGAAATCAGCGCCATTGCTAATCTGATATTCAACCAAACGCTTCAATGAGGGGTAATCTACCTCCCCTGTTAATGTAAAAGGAGTTATCACAGCAACGCCTAAACCCCTGAAAATATTCTGTGCCATAGCTTCTATATATTCCTTAGATGTTCCGTCAAGTTCTCATTGCAAAGTTACATGATTTCAATAAATGTGCAAAGAAAAACACTCAAATTATATCAATCTCGAAATAGAAGTATTGTTTTATGCAACAATGATACACTTTCTACTTCGATCCGATATACAAGAATATCATGCCGAGCAGGACAAAGAACAAGTCTAAAGCCTTAGCCTTAAGGTTCTTTTCATGGAAAATCATCGCACCAAAAAGGAAACTTACCAACACACTTCCCCTTCTAATCATCGACACAATAGATATCATGGCATCGGGTTTAGACAGTGCATAGAAATAAACAAAGTCGGCTATAGACAGGAAAACAGATATCATGATGATACTCCAATCCCAATGAAACGGTGTCGTATGCTTACGAGTGGGCAGCCAAATGAGCAACATCATCGCTCCCATCATTCCCATTTGATAGATATTGTACCAACTTTGCACCACCATCCGATTCAAACCGACTCCGCTGTCAGCTATTCCGGCCATCAAATATTTATCATACAAGCCACTGACAGCACCCAATATGGCAGCCAAAAGCAATGAGACCACCCACTTGTTATGCTTAAAATCGATACCTTCACGCTTCCCACTTCGGCTTAACATCCACAATGAAAAGATGGCTAAAAGCACACCAGCCCACTGCCAAACGTTCAATCTTTCCTGAAAAACGAGCATTGCTCCCACCAACACCATCACCGGACGAGTGGCATTAATAGGCCCTACAATGGTGATAGGGAGATGTTTCATCGAGAAATAACCAAACACCCAGCTTGATAATACAATACAAGATTTCAGCACAATATACTTATGTACGCTCCAATCGGATACCGGAACATAAAACATATTGTCGTCCAATACATGCGTAAATGCCGAAAATAAGATAAAAGGAAGGAATATACAAGAACAGAAAATAGTGTTCAGAAACAACACAGGAATAACCGCATTTCCCCGCAATGCTTTCTTTTTAAACACATCATAGAATCCTAACAGCGCAGCTGATAGGAATGCAAACATTAACCAAGCCATCAATATACCACCTTTTCTAAGAACAAAGCTTTGGCCGGCATACTCTCTCCGGCATTCGAACGGTTACCTTTCTTTACCACTTCATCAAACTCTTCAAGTGTCAAACGATGCTTCCCAACATCCAACAACGTACCCACCACGGCTCTCACCATGTTACGCAAGAACCGATTAGCGGTAATAACAAACATGTATTGCTTATCGGGTAGCTCCATCCAATGGGCTTCAGTCACATCGCACAACGTCGTTTTGACATCGGTATGCGTCTTACAAAAAGCTGCAAAATCTTTCACCTCAAGCAATCGACGAGCCGCTTCATTCATCAAATTGAAATCGAGTGGGTATCTCAATTCACAGGAATAAGCATTCAAAAAAGGATTCTTACCTTGATGAATGAAATAATGATAGGTGCGACTTTTGGCACTAAAGCGTGCATGCAAGTCATTCTCTACCTCCTCTATCTTATCTATTGAAATATCACGGGGCAACAAACTGTTCATCCGATAGGCCAATTGGGCACATTCAAACACCGCTTCGGTATCGAAATGTGCTGCCATCATGCGGGCATGAACGCCGGCATCGGTCCTTCCTGCGCCCACTATCTCTACCTGTTCGCGCAATAATAGCGACAAAGCTTTCTGTATTTCGTTCTGTACAGAGTTGCCATTAGGTTGTATTTGCCATCCATGATAACGCGTGCCATCATATCGCAGCCATATAAAATAACGTTTTTCCATCATCTACCCCTAGCTGCTCGTCTGAAAGCCTGCCTATGAAAGCGTGCTTCGGCCTTAATTATTTGAAACACTTTTCCAGCAGGTAACACCTTCATAAACTTACGATGATACTCTTGTTGCAACTCTTTCATCTTAATATCGAGCGCGTCTTGCTGGGCAATAGCATCGGCACACGCCTCATTATCTTGCACATCGATGAAGCGATAACGCTTCATCTGACCGAAAATAACACGCTGTTTCCCCATCATCTCTCGATACAAAGGGAAAAATACAGACGATTCATACACCGAAAGACTAGCTTCTTTCGTGATATACTGTTCCATTTCGCGTTCAAACTGAACCGGATCAAACTTCCGTTTCGGCCCTTGAGCATTCACTGCAAGCGATATGATGAGTGTCAGCGCAATGATAGCAGCTTTCTTCATGACTATAATCTTTCTCATATTCATTCGTTTACCAAAGACGCATAGATGGCCTCATTGTCCATCATGGTATAATCTACCACTTCGTCTGCCGATATTTCGCCGGCATTTACATTGGCTATCCAATGTTCAGACGGTACAGTTGGCGTCTGCTCTGACTTAGATAAATACGTCCACAAGGCTATTCCGACCACACCAACACACGCTGCAGCAGCTATAATAGAGTTAACACGACGATGCACCCGACGCTTGAGTGAGACTACAGCAGCTTGTTGAGGCTCCTGTATCTTGCTCATGACATCGCTAGCCAATTGGTCGAAATAGCCATCGGGTGCGCGAAAGCCGGTTGCTTTCCCGTATTTCCGTTTCAATATATCCTCGTCTTGGTCTATCATTTTATTTATCTCCTTTTTATACTCGTTTCTCAATTATGCCCTACTTCGAAGTTATCGGAAGTTAAACGCCTTGTAGGCGTTGGAGTAACAGGTGAAGTTAACGGACATTTGTCTGTTGACTCCAAGTCGCAAAAAGGCTTTAACTCCTATTGACTTCCGTTTATCTTCAAGCTTGAAAATTTATCTCTTTTTATTATTAAGACGTAAATTCACCGCAAAGGTTTAATCCTTATCCCGTAAATATTCCGTTATTTTCTTCACAGCCAAGTGATAACTCGCTTTCAAAGCCCCTTCGCTAGTTCTCAACATCTCACTCATCTCACTATATTTCATCTCATCATAGTAGCGCAAAGTAAAGACGGCACGTTGCACTTCGGGCAATTGTGCAATGGATTCTTGTAATAAAGCCTGTGTCTTATCGCCATCAAAATACTCATCGGCAAGCAACGTATCGACCACCGCTGTATCCCCATCCTGACTTATAGACGCCCTTACTTTCTGCTTACGTACGAAGTCCAAACTCTCATTGATAGCGATCCGAAACAACCAAGTAGTAAACTTAGAATTACTCTTAAATTTATCCAGATTGTTCCAAGCCTTGATAAAGGTGTTTTGAAGTACGTCGTTGGCATCCTCATGGGTCAATACGATACGACGAATCTTCCAATACAAGGGTTCACTGTACTGGTGTACCGCCTTCGAAAAGGTCTCTCGTCGCTGGGCAGGATCGGCCAACTGGCTTTGCCACATATCTACTTGAACACTCATTGGACGCCGTAATTTTTAAGCATTCCATATATCACGCGATCGTAACCATACACATCGGGATATTCTGCCAATACTCCCCAGCGACCGGGATAAAGCGTGTAATAAGTGATAAAAAGTGGGACTTTCGGGTTCACAGAGACCGAATGAATGAGCATACGTTTATCTATCTCTTTCTTCTTGGGCTCTTCCGCATCCTCATCATCAGTCTTTTCGCTCTCCACACCTATCGGTGCCAACATCGAATATTTGATTTTATCAATCACCTTCTCGTCCTTATCTCCTAATAAAAACACGGCTAAATCAAACGGTTTTTCCACTCGCACGCATCCATGAGAGACACCGCGGTCGTGCAAATTGAAGAAATCTCGCTGCGAAGTATCGTGTAGATACACGGCAAAATTGTTTTTGAAGCGGAAAATGATTCTACCTAATGAGTTGCCCACACCACCGGTCTGCACCACATAAAAACTACCCGAAGTGAGCATATCGGCTGTGACATGGTGCACAGAAACCTTCTTTCGCGTATGCCGGTCAATCACCGAGAAGCGTTTACGAGCAAAGTAAGCACTGTCACCGGCATGATGTGCCACGCTTTTTTTGATGATACTGGCCGGCAATACCCACCGAGGATTCACATCCATTCGCTCCATTTGGCTCGACAACAGTGGCGTCTTAGTCTCCAAACTACCGCATCCCACACGCATCGTAATAGTGTCTTTACCATCCACACCCATCAATCTAAAAGCCGGAATATTTACCATTACATACTTCTGATGCATTGAGGGATTATCGTGCGTACGCCATCGTGCCCGTTCCAGATTACATAAAATCTTAGCGCGTTCAAATCTGTTATGAGCATCGTTCAGTTGCTTGAGATACAGCGTGTAGAGGGCACTGCTCGGCGTAATCTCATTTAAGAAGATGGCAACACTATCTTGGTGCACTTTACGCAGGGCTAGACGATAAAACGATTTATCAACTTCGTCTTGACGAACATCAAACAGTTGACGGTAACTGACATGTATAGAGTCGCTATCGCGCACGTCTAAAGCATTTAACAAACGGCGCGGATTGACGTAACCAAACCGTTGTCCGACAGCAAAACGGAAATAAGCCTTGGTCAAACGATACTCCAATCGACCAAACACTTGATTGATTTGATTCTCATCGGAATCGAATTCGAGTTCACGGACACGCGCTAAATCGTCCTCAATCTGCTTCACACAGAACTTTTTCTCGGAAAATCCCATGCTCGACACTGTCTTCAATTGCTCCAACAATTGCATAGCCCGATGGTCTACACCAAGCCTATCTATCCACACAAATACCCCTTTATTTCGATAATAGCGACGTGCTTCATAGTCGGCTTTCATCGAGTCTGCATCATTTCTCATAGCCACATCAATATATTCACGTATGCGATGAGAATTTAAGGAGAAAGCACTAGAGTCTAAACTTGAAAAACTATCCAAGCTCAAATTTCTATTTGGATTTACCGCCTTCTCGTTACAAGCTTCCAACAACAAGAAACTCATTGCAACCAAAAGACCTAATTTCAGACACTTCAATTAACAGAGACTTTACGAACAAAAGTTCCCACCTTGACAATATAGCAACCTTTGGGCAGATTCAAATCGTAGTGGAAGTTGTCTACATCAACCTTATAGCTAACCACACACATACCGGTAAGGTTATAAACACGCACCACCTGACCGGTTGCGCCCGTAATTGCCAAAACATTACGGTTCATAATTGATATAGAAATCTTAGAAAATTCATCGTCTATAGAATATTCCAACGACGAAGCATGCACCGACTGGGGTGTTGTCATTGCCAACATCCCGACAGTCAATACTGTAAACAATCGCTTCATCATACCATTACTCTATTTATAAGACAAAGATATGAAATATCAAGTAATTAAAACCTCTTGTTTATTTTTCGCACATTCATTTTAATCTTTTTTCACAATGTTGGCACAATAAAAATGCTTTCAGTTTAAAATAAGCACTCGCTTATCCAACAACTCATAAACTTACGACCTTAGAAACTCACGAACTCACTTTGCTGCCAAGCCACGGCAACATCACTGCCTCGACTCTTCAGCATCGCTGCATAGGCTTAACAGCAATACTGCCATGCCCCTGCAGCAAAGTAAGTTCATGAGTTTTTAAGTTCTTTTGTTTGTGAGTTAGAGTATAAGTCTTTGAGATTGTGTGTTCTTGAGTTATAGAGTTGATAGATAAGAATTATCACTCATGGTGATAAGGTTCGCCCTTGATTATAGTACAAGCGCGATAAATCTGCTCCACAAAGATGAGTCTTATCATTTGATGGCTGAACGTCATCTGCGAGAGACTAATCTTTTCATCGGCTCGTTGATACACTGCCGGAGAGAAACCATAAGGTCCACCAACCACAAAAAACAATTTGCGAGCAGTCGATTGCTTCTTGGCTATCCACCGTGCAAACTCTATGGAGCGGAATTCTTTACCATGCTCGTCGAGCAATACGACGGTATCGCCGGGTTGGAAACGCCGTAACAATAATTCGCCTTCGCGTTCCTTCTGCTGCTCTTCGGTGAGGCTCTTTGTATTTTTAAGTTCAGGTATCACGGTCATCTCAAAAGGCATATAATGGCTGATACGCTCCGTATAATCCTCAATACCGGCTATAAAATGTTTGTTGACGGTCTTCCCTACCACAAGGAGTTCTGTTTTCATCGGCTTATCAAGACTTAACGACGCACTCCGTCTTTAAATTTATACTCATTGATACGCTTAGGGTTGGCCGGGAACCAGCCTTTCTCTACACGTTCTTTTTGGCTGAATATCTCGCCAATACTCCACAACAACGATGCGCCTAAGACACCTAACAAGCTACTCCAAATAACATCGGCCACACAAATGGAACAAATGACAGCTACGATACCAAGTAGAAGAAACACCCACCAATATCGCGTGCCAAAATAATACTCGACCTTGATAACGACAGGATGAAAAAAACCAATAATGAGAAAAGTTCCTATAGCGATGATTAAACCGGTAAAATACATAAGTTTTTAATTTTAAATGCGCCCGTACAGCATATCCCTTGCAATTCCACAAGCTGCTGCAAAAGGGCTATAAACGCTGTCAAAGATACGAAAAATTAATGGATTTGTAGAGATACATTCAAATAATTTGATTATCTTTGCCTTATCATAGAACTGACACATTATTAATATATATTATGGCAAACAACGCAGAACTTATTGCACAATGCGAAGCCAAGGCTAAGCAATGGTTGTCTCCGGCTTTCGACGAAGACACTCGTAAAGACGTACAAGCAAAACTTGACGCCGAAGACAAAACAGAACTCATTGAGAGTTTCTATAAAGATTTAGAGTTTGGAACAGGAGGTTTACGTGGCATCATGGGCTCTGGCTCCAACAAAATGAATATCTACACCGTGGGAATGGCTACCCAAGGTTTTGCCAACTACCTCAAAATCAATTTCAAGGATAAGGAACAAATCTCTGTAGTAGTATGCCATGACTGCCGTAACAACTCTAGAAAGTTTGCCGAGACCGTTGCCGACATCTTCTCAGCTAACGGTATCAAGGCTTATCTATTCGATGATATGCGCCCTACACCGGAGTGTTCGTTCGCTATTCGCCACTTCGGTTGTCAGGCAGGTGTGAACATTACAGCCAGCCACAACCCCAAGGAATACAACGGATACAAGGCTTATTGGGAAGACGGTGCACAGGTATTGGCACCTCACGATAAGGGTATCATCGACGAAGTAAATAAGGTTACCGTAGACGACGTGAAGTTTACAGGCAACAAAGAACTTATCGAAATCATCGGCGAAGAGGTAGATAAGATATATTTGGAGCAGGTTCATACGCTCAGTATCGACCCAGAGGTTATCAAACGTCAGCACGATTTGAAGATTGTCTACACTCCATTGCACGGTACAGGTATGACGATGATTCCTCGCAGTTTGAAATTGTGGGGCTTCGACGAGGTACATTGTGTAGAAGAACAGATGGTAAAGAGTGGCGACTTCCCAACAGTGGTTAGTCCAAACCCTGAGAATGGCGAGGCTTTGACATTGGCTATACGCGATGCTAAGAAGTTGGATGCCGACATCGTAATGGCTAGTGACCCCGATGCAGACCGTGTTGGTATGGCTTGTAAGAACGATAAGGGCGAATGGGTATTAATCAATGGTAACCAGACTTGCTTGATTTTCTTGTACTACATCATCACCAATCGCAAGAACAAAGGCCTGTTGAAACCTACCGACTATATCGTAAAGACCATTGTAACCACTGAGGTTATCAAGAAGATTGCCGATAAGAACAACATTGAGATGCGCGATTGCTACACCGGCTTTAAGTGGATTGCACGCGAAATCAGAATCAGCGAAGGCAAAAAGCAGTATATCGGTGGTGGCGAAGAAAGTTACGGATTCATGGCCGAAGACTTTGTTCGCGACAAGGATGCTGTTTCTGCCATGTCATTATTAGCTGAGATATGCGCTTATGCTAAAGACCAAGGCAAGACACTGTACGACTTATTGATGGACATCTACCTGGAATACGGTTTCTCTAAAGAGTTTACCATCAACGTAGTACGCCCCGGTAAGAGCGGAGCTGACGAGATTAAGCAGATGATGAGCAACTTCCGTAACAATCCACCTAAGGATTTAGGCGGCAGTAAAGTTGTATGCTGGAAAGATTATCAGACTTTGGAGCAGACCGACGAGAACGGTAATGTAACCAAACTTGATATGCCTGATACCAGCAACGTGCTACAATGGTTCTGCAGCGACGGCACCAAGGTTTCGGTACGTCCATCGGGCACAGAGCCTAAGATTAAATTCTATTTGGAAGTAAAAGACCAGATGACAAAGAAATCTGATTACGTAGAACTTGACAAGAAGGGCGATGTGAAGATTGCAGCTATTAAGAGATCACTGAATTTGGATTAATATTCCAGCGTGAAAATAAAAAAGAGACGAGGAAACACCTCGTCTCTTTTACTTTTATATCTATTCGTGTGTAGCCTTCCACCAAGCAGTAAGCTTCTTACTCTCAATGGCATCATCGTTCAAACTAGGGTCACTAATCGTGATACCCGAACTCTTGGAGACGGCAAAAGGACCACCATTATTACTATTTAGATATGCACTATATATATAAGGTGTACAAACAGTATAAGGCACCAAACTCTTTAATAGCATTGCAAACTGCTCTTTCAATGTCTTATCTTGGCATAACAAGTTCACATAGCTCTCCATGTCGTAGAACACATGATTGTTGAAACCATCCAAAGTAATCAGTTTGACAAGGTCCGATGGGGCAAACGAATATTGTTTATTGATGGTCTTCATAAACAGAGCCATCTTCTCCACCTGACTACAATCTATCGCCGAGAGCGTACCATAGGGATATGGCGTACCACCATACGTGTAATCTAAATAGAATTTGTAGAATGTTTGGCAGATATTATTATAATCCGGCGTATTCAACAAGTATCGTAAGACAAGCGCATAAGGCATTCCTGCACTCATAATCTCGCTCGTCGATGCCACCATATAGTCGGTTGCATCTCGCATATCGTATGCCGTCTCTACGTTAGAGAGATAGCAATCATCAAAAGCAACATACTGCATTTTTCCTATTTCAGAGTTTTTAATAGCCGCAGCATAGTCAACTATGTTAATTTGAGTGGCTGCAACACTTCCTCCAAAAGCTCGGCTTCCAGCCGGATAACTCCCCTTTGGCAACCAGCCCATACCATGGCAACCCACAACAGTGGCATAAGTCTTCGATTGAGAAAGCGAGTAAGCATCATTCAAGATACTTGTGACACCAGCCGACTCACCCAACGTAGGCAGTGGTTTCAACTTTGAAGAAGCATCAGCTTTGGTTCCGCCATAGGTAAAGAGCGTATCACAAGTCACTTGCCCTTTGTCATAAGAGATTTCAAACATGTGAGCTTTCTTGTAACTTTGGCTGATAAACACTATCAAACGGTTGTCTCCAAGTCCCCCCATCGTCTTGATTGCCGCCTTCATATCACTGATATTCTGCAAGAAATCAGTATAAAGAGAGTTATTTTTAACCGTTCCAGTCGTATTAGCCGACCATGGCATATAGACAAAAACTGTTTTTGAAGTTGCTTTTGGCTCTTTCTTCTGCTCATCATCTTCAGGGTCTTTTTCATGACAAGCAGCCACCATGAAAAGCAAACTAAAAGTTAGTGACAGATAGAATAGAAATTTCTTATGCATAAAAATAATTTTAAAAGAAAACACTCCTTCCGTAGTTTACAAACAAGAACTACGAAAGGAGTGTTATAATTAGGCTTGAGTCTTTTTCAAATCAGCAATGGTGAGCTTGAGCGCAGCTATCTTTTCCTCAGAGTCGCTTTGCTTTTTACGTTCCAATTCTACTACTTGAGCAGGAGCATGAGCCACGAATTTCTCGTTAGAAAGTTTCTTCTTGATACCTGCCAAGAACCCTTCTAAGTGCTTCAACTGTGCTTCTGCCTTTTCAATTTCAGCTTCCACATTTATCAACGAACCGATAGGAACAGCATATTCATCGGTTCCCACCATGAATTGAGCGGCATCCGAAGCCTTCTCATCTACCACTTCTACCTTCTCAAGGTTACCAATCTTCAAGACAACAGAGATGAAGTCGGCCTCGTTGAAAGCCTTCACTGCCTGCAAAACAAGCTGCTCACGCGGAGAAATATTCTTCTGATTACGAATCATTCTAACTCCACCGATAATCTGTTTTACGTTCTCAATAGATTGAGCCAACACATGATCAGACTCTGTAGGAGCCTCGATTTCGAGTTGTTGAGTCATGATTGACTCGCCATCTTTGCGCTCATAGATATGCTGCCACAGGTCTTCCGTGATGAAAGGCATGAATGGATGGAGCATCTTCAGCAAGCTTTCAAACACCTCAAGAGTTGCTTCATAGGTGGCTTTATCAATGGGTTTGCCGTATTCTGGCTTAATCATTTCAAGATACCAACTAGAGAATTCATCCCAGAAAAGGCGATAAACAGTCATCAATGCTTCGCTAATACGATATTGACGGAACTGCTCGTTCAACTCGGCATTGACTATCTTCAACTTCGATTTGAACCATTTCACTGCGATAGCACACTCCTCCGGCTGTGCAATATCAGCAACTTCCCATCCATTTACCAGTCGGAAAGCATTCCAAATCTTATTGTTAAAGTTGCGTCCTTGCTCACATAAGCTCTCATCAAAGAGTATATCATTGCCCGCAGGAGCCGACAACATCATACCCATACGCACTCCATCGGCACCATATTTCTCTATCAATGCGAGTGGATCGGGAGAGTTTCCGAGCGATTTGCTCATCTTTCTACCCAGCTTATCACGCACGATACCGGTGAAATAGACATGCTTAAACGGCATCTTACCACGGTATTCGTAACCAGCCATAATCATTCTGGCCACCCAGAAGAATATAATATCCGGACCGGTAATAAGGTCGCTGGTGGGATAGTAATAGTTAATTTCTTCGTTATCGGGATTATTCACACCGTCGAAAACAGATATTGGCCACAACCAAGAAGAGAACCATGTATCCAAACAGTCGCTCTCTTGCTCCAAATCTGCAGCTGTCAAAGAAGCATCTTTGACCTGTGCTGCCGCCAAAGCTAGCTCTGCCGACTCTGCAACAACGAAGTCTCTCTTACCATCAGAAGTCGTGAAATAGTAAGCAGGAATGCGATGTCCCCACCAAAGTTGGCGACTGATGCACCAGTCTTTGATATTTTCAAGCCAGTGAC
Source organism: Prevotella sp. S7 MS 2 (assembly GCF_000762865.1). Lineage (NCBI taxonomy): Bacteria > Pseudomonadati > Bacteroidota > Bacteroidia > Bacteroidales > Prevotellaceae > Prevotella > Prevotella sp. S7 MS 2. The sequence continues at coordinate 116,014 of NZ_JRPT01000001.1, forward strand.
GGTATGTATTTTTATACTTCTTAGGATAGAATTCAATTTCATCATCCATTACCGGAGACAGTGCTAAATCAGCAAAATGCTGCATATTCAAGAACCATTGAGTAGACAACTTCGGCTCTATTGGCACATTGGTACGCTCGCTGAAGCCCACTTTATTATTGTAGTCTTCCACTTTCTCCATCAGTCCAGCAGCCTCTAAGTCCTTTGCTATCTGCTTACGTACGTCCATTCGGTCTTGTCCTACGTACAATCCTGCAGCTTCAGAGATGGTTCCATTGTCGTTAAAGATGTCAATTGTCTCCAGATGATGCTTGAGTCCAAGCGCGTGGTCATTGATGTCATGAGCCGGAGTAACCTTCAAACAGCCCGTTCCAAACTCTATATCTACATACTCATCTTCGATAACTGGAATCTCTCTGTTAACCAACGGTACGATGACATGCTTACCTTTGAGCCATGTATTTTTTGGATCATTGGGATTAATACACATTGCCGAGTCTCCCATAATAGTCTCCGGACGAGTCGTAGCAACCACAGCATACTTGCCGGGTTCCTCTACTACCATGTATTTAAGGTAATAAAGCTTCGAATGTTCTTCCTTATATACTACCTCTTCATCGCTCAATGCCGTCTGAGCTTGGGGATCCCAATTGACCATTCGAGCCCCACGATAGATGAGACCTTTATTATATAAGTCACAGAAAACCTTGATAACACCCTTTGAACGAGTTTCGTCCATGGTGAAAGCAGTACGCTCCCAATCGCAACTAGCGCCTAGTTTACGAAGTTGTTTGAGGATAATTCCACCGTGTTCGTTGGTCCAATCCCACGCATGTTCCAAGAATTTCTCACGCGAAAGGTCGGTCTTCTTGATACCTTGCTCAGCCAAACGAGCCACTACTTTAGCCTCTGTAGCGATGGAAGCATGGTCTGTTCCGGGAACCCAACAAGCATTCTTACCCTCCATTCTAGCCCTTCTCACGAGAATATCCTGAATCGTATTGTTCAGCATATGTCCCATATGAAGCACACCTGTCACGTTAGGTGGAGGAATAACCACCGTATATGGTTCGCGCCCATCGGGTTTAGAACTAAAGAGTTTGTTATCCAACCAGTACTGATACCATTTAGACTCCACTTCCTGTGGGGTATATTTGCTTGCTAATTCCATCTATTTTATAGCGTAATGTTGATTTCTATCTTGTTTAATAAACGTTGCAAAATTACGAATTTATAATTGAATTTCATTATCTTTGCAGAAATATTTAAGGACATGCATACACGCGAAGAGAAACTAGAAGCATTCGGTCGACTGCTCGATGTGCAGGATAAATTAAGAAAGGAATGCCCTTGGGACCGCAAACAAACCAACGAGAGTCTCAGACCGAACACCATTGAAGAAGTCTACGAGCTCTGCGATGCGCTCGCAAAGGGTGATTTCCAGAATGTATGTAAGGAGTTGGGAGACGTCATGGAGCACGTACTTTTCTACTCTATCTTGGGAGCTGAAGATAGCCATTTCGATGTTTCCGATGTATGTAATCAGGAAGCCGACAAGCTGATGTTCCGTCATCCGTTTATAGATTGGACCGGTTGGCAGGTATCAAATCCCGATATGACCATCAACGAAGCAGGCCAAGTGGTGAGTAAAGAAGACACCAGCGTCACATCAGATCGCCCCGAAACCGCCGCACAAGTGGAGGGAACATGGGAACAAATCAAGCAAAAAGAGAAAGATGGAAACCGCACTGTGCTCTCAGGAGTGCCGGGAGCACTGCCCGCTCTCATCAAGTCTTACCGCATACAAGACAAAGCTCGCAATGTAGGATTTGATTGGGAGAAACGTGAAGACGTATGGGATAAGGTGAAAGAAGAACTTGCCGAGCTAGAGACAGAACTTAACAAAGGGAATAAGGAAGCTGCCACCAACGAGCTGGGAGACTACATTTTCAGTCTCGTCAACGCTGCCCGACTCTACCATCTGAATCCGGAAACAGCTCTAGAACGCACCAATCAGAAATTTATAACCCGTTTTGAATATATTGAAAAACGTCTCAAAGAACAAGGGAAAGCATTCGACGATTGCACTTTATCAGAGTTGGATGCACTTTGGAATGAGGCTAAGACACAACTAAAGAAAGGAGAATAACACGTATGAACAAGACATTGATACTGGCCTTTGTAGCCATAAGCGCTGTCATTATCTCTGCTTGCCACCAGCAAAAAGGCAAAGTGACAACACCGCAAATCACAGATAGCTTGACAATATCGACCGTACCAGACAGCACCATCTATGGTGTATGTGGCGAATCTACAGCCATGCACAATCTAGAAATCATCTCGGACAGTGGCGATACACTCACCTACGAGATGCTAGATGAAGGAACCGACTCTGCTATTGTGCGCGGTGGACTCCTTGCCGGAGACCGTATGGCCGTCATTGCGAAGAAATCTGTGGAGGGAAATGTGGCTTTGAAAGTCATCAATCTAACCACACTCCTAGGCAAATGGATCAGCCTCGACAAGAACTTCGAGATTCTTGAGGGTGGCATTGTCAACAGTAATGTCAAGGCCGAGAGCAACCCTTGGACCGAATGGAAGATTTGGAATGGCCGTTTGGTGCTCAATAAAGACACCTTCGATATTGACAATCTAGGTGCCGACAGCCTGTATTTGGGAAACAACGATGGCATCTTCACCTACAAACGTAGCAAATAACAAATGGAGCCTTTCCGCGTTTACATACTCGGTTGTGGCAGTGCACTGCCCACAATGAAGCACCAGCCCTCTTCACAAATAGTGGAAGTGAGGGGCAAATCTTTCATGATAGATTGCGGAGAGGGCACGCAAAACCAATTAAGAAAGCTGCATATTGGCTTCACAAAAATCAATGCCGTCTTCATATCCCATCTCCATGGCGACCATTGTTTTGGACTGATAGGCATGATTTCCACTTTCGGCATGCTGGGACGAACCGCTCCTTTGCACGTCTACGGGCCTGCCGAGCTGGGCAAACTGCTAGATGTAGAGTTGCCAATGTTTTGCAGCGGATTGGAATATCAGGTGACATTCCATGCCGTAGACACCAAAGTCGCACAGATAATCTATGAAGATCGAGGCGTCAGCGTGGAGACTATACCACTGAATCATCGCATTGATTGCTGCGGTTTCTTATTCCGGGAGAAGCCCACTCTACCCCATATACGTCGCGATATGATAGATTTCTACCATATCCCCATCAGCCAAATCAACAACATCAAAGCCGGTAAAGACTGGACAAACGAGGATGGCGACCTCATCCCTAACACCCGCTTGGTAACACCAGCCGACCCTCCAAGGGCTTATGCCTATTGCAGTGATACCAAATATATGCCCGAATTACATCGCCGTGTAGCCGGAGTAGACTTGCTTTACCATGAGAGTACGTACGATGCTTCGCAAATAAAACGCGCCCGTCTTTACTACCATAGCACGGCCGAACAGGCTGCTACGGTAGCCAAGGATGGGCAGGTGAAGAAGTTGTTGCTAGGGCATTACAGTGCCAGATACAACGATGAATCGACTCTACTCAACGAAGCCAAAGCCATATTCCCCAATACCGAACTGACAACAGAGGGCATGATAATCAATGTTTAATGCTGGTGGAGACCTACCATAAAACGATACAACATATGACACAATATTTTATCATCGTCGACAACGAGCAAAAAGGACCTTACACACTTATTCAATTGCAAGACCTGCACATCGGACAAGAGACATTGGTATGGTCAGCCGGACTAGACAAATGGACACCGGCATGGGAAGTAGAAGAGCTAAAACCACTCTTTAAATTATCTTCTGCCTCTACAGTTCCGCCACCCATCCCACCCCAAACAGAACAAACAACACAAGAAAAGACGACACAGGCGGAGACTGAAAAGCCAACAAAAGCCGTTACTATCGTCGAAGCAAAGAAGCAAAGTCGTTGGGGAAGCATCGTATTTGTAGCTATTGCCATCATCCTAGGTATCTTGGCCATCACCAATCCCAGCCGTGAAGACCATAACGAAGCTATTCAGAAAGCGGTAAAAGAAGTCATAGACGACCAGCAAACCAACAATGATGATGACATTTTCTCACAAGGCATGAGCATCATCAGTGGCTTCATAACGAAGCACGTCACTGCTGCCATCGTCGACCAAATGCTCGATGTAGACAACTACGGTCTCTTCTCTATCGGCAGCATCCGCCTAGACGGCAAATCGCACACCGTCTCATACGGCGTTTTAGGACACGTCTACACGTTCGACAAGAGCGATATTCAGAAAGCATTAAAGAAGAATGGAATCTCTTCCGAAGACTCCATCGGTGATGGTAATGATAACACCAAAGACCTGCAATCGCTCTGATAGATAAATAAAAAAGGCTTCAACATTTATCAATATAAGTTTGTGTGCTTTACAATTTTATCTTACTTTTGTAACGATTCATCTAAACTAATATAGAATATGACATCACCAACCGAACAAACTCATCTGCAATTAGAACGTTTTCTCAACAAGATTGCCCATAAATTGTCACCTTGCGAGACTCCCACAATGATGACCGACATCCACATCAAGATCTCTCAAGACTCCGGCGAAATGTTGGCTCTAGACGATAGCGATGTTGAGATAACAAGATGCGTGGTTGAAGAATGGATAGACAACAAGGATGATAACTTCTATCAGTGTGTGACGAAAATCTTACGAGACTTCCTTCACAAGAACGCAGACATAGCCAATAATCTAGGTCTACTCAAACCTTACAGTTTCGTATTGGAAGACGATGAGAACGAAAATATAGCCGAACTTTATGTGGCCGACGACGATACTATTATTATAGGTGGCGACTTGATGAGTGGGCTAGACGACGATTTGGATAATTTCTTCAATGACCTTATCAACAAATAAGATCTCAATCCACCTATAGAGAAATATTAGTAATCAAGCAAATATAGCCTAAAGGGCTACCTATTCATAGCCGGAGACAGTTGAAATAAGCGTAAACTGTCTCCGGTTTTTGTATATATTATCAACTCGTCAATACACTATTAACGCACTGCAAAGCCACGACAACATCGCTGCCTCGCCTTTTCAGCAATGCAGCAACGTCCTTGCAGCATCCCTGCCGAACCCTTGCAGTAAATCGAGTAAAGAAAGTTAGAATGACAATACAAAAGAACTTATCCTCCAACTCAGCAACTTACAAACTTAAAAACTAAATAACTCATTTATCATCTCAAAAACTTACGAATTCAAAAACTTATAAACTCAAATCATTGCAATGTCCTTGCAGCGGTTGCTAAAAAATTCCGATTTAATACACATAAAGTCCGTTTTGAGCAAAAAAATAGTATGAAACATTTGCAAGTTAAAAAAATTAGGTTAACTTTGCAATCGTTATCCTGAAAACAATCTTTTTACCTTAAAGAGACTAATACCTATTGAAGATTTGGAGCGGTTGCCTGTGAAGGTTATCGCTTTTTTTATATCTGAAAGCGATTCCGCCTTTTTGCTTTCTTCGGAGTAGCTCCGATAGACATTCCCCCCATAGAAATACCACCGCCGGCAACACCCCGATACTGCGCCCATCGCATTCTAATGCGGTCGACATAGTCCACCGTTTCCAAGCCACGCATATACCCATACTTCACCACAGCATCAGAATAGTATGCCGGTGTACTAAGTTTCAACACAAATTCACGCACATCTCCCCAACTATAAGGATTGCGACCATATTTCCGTGCTAACGCCATGGCATCACGAATATGGAAAAAGCCACCATTATAAGCAGCCAATACAAATAGCGACTGTTCCATGGGATTACGCACATCATTAAAACGTTGGCGCAATTCAGCAATGTATTTACAAGCCGCTGCGATGTTGGCTTCGGGCTCAAAGATTTGAGATTGCGGCAAACCTAAGTGACTAGCAGTCCCCGGCATAATCTGCATGAGACCGCAAGCTCCGGCCCATGAACGCGCCTGAGGGTCGAAAGTAGATTCTTGATAGCACTGAGCGGCAAGCAGACGCCAATCCCATCGGCATATCGGTGCATAGCGTCTGAAATGCACATCGTAATGCGAAATGATGCCACCACTCCGATTGAGCATCGGACTATAGACGCGACGCACGACACTACGAGTAGATAGCGCGAAGTCTTCTTCACGCTTAACCTCGGTCAACAATTCCGGTCTGAACCAACGATTCAGCGTATCGGCCAACTCCCGACTATCTTCGCGTACAGCCCATTGGGTCTTTGCGGAATCTACACGAGCACCACAATAGACTATACCTCGATAGGTTTCGGGCAACTGAAAAGCGACCAAATCCCCATCACCACTTTTCAATCGAGAAACAAGTTCGGCTGTATCTTTGCACACTTCCACGCGCAACGACACACCAATATTCTCCGCAAACTTCTCACAAAGCAGATATTGGCTACCCATACCACGACCGTGATAGTCGTAGTAAGTTTCCGGCCCACTGAGCGTAAGCATTATCAGTTCGCCATTGTTCACCATATCGCTGAATGTAAGCGAAGATGATACAGTGGCTGTATCACCTCCTAGAACCGTTCCCCACGGTGTCAACTCCGGCTTTTTCGCTTCTTGACAAGACGCAAAGGTTAAGCATAGCGTCACCAAGATGAATAAGGCGTATTTCAGCTTGCTGTTTGTAAGTGTGTATACCATATTCTTAAAACGGCACAAAGTTAAGATTTAATTTGCACATATCCTTGGAAATAAGTAAATTTGCCTAATTAATTGAATTAGATTATTATATGTTACGAATTGCCGTACAATCCAAAGGTCGCCTCTTTGAAGACACTATGAATCTTCTTTCGGAGGCCGATATCAAGGTGAACTCAAGCAAGCGCACCCTCCTCGTACAATCATCCAACTTCCCATTGGAAGTACTTTATTTGCGCGACGACGATATTCCCCAAAGCGTAGCAAACGGTGTTGCCGACATAGGTGTAGTTGGTGAGAATGAATTTGTGGAACGAAACGAGAACGCCCAAATCATTTCCAGACTCGGATTCAGCAAGTGTCGCCTTTCTCTCGCTATCCCCAAGGAAATAAAATATACCGGTCCCGAATGGTTTAACGGTCGCAAGATAGCGACTTCTTACCCTCATATACTTGAGAAATTCTTGCATGAGAAGGGCATACAAGCCGACATCCACGTCATTACAGGTTCTGTGGAAATCAGTCCGGGCATCGGTTTGGCCGATGGAATCTTCGACATTGTAAGCTCAGGCAGTACGCTGGTGAGCAACAATCTACGCGAGGTAGAAGTCGTGATGAAGAGCGAAGCCCTGCTCATCGGCAATTGGAAGATGGACGAAGACAAGCATCGAATTCTCAATGAGATGCTGTTCCGTTTCGAAGCTGTGCGTTCGGCGCAAGACAAGAAATACGTCATGATGAACGCACCTAAAGACAAGGTGAAGGAGATTGTGGCTGTATTACCCGGCATCAAGAGCCCCACCATCATCCCATTGGCCGATGCCGAGTGGTGTTCTATCCACACTGTGCTCGAAGAAAAACGCTTTTGGGAGATTATCGGAAAGCTAAAGGAACTCGGAGCACAAGGCATTCTCGTAAGCCCAATCGAGAAAATGATTCTATAAGCAAGCAATGAAAATATATAAATATCCTACCTCTTCGGAATGGACGGAGATAACCGAGCGTCCGCACTTGGACGTCTCGAAGTTAAACGACATCGTTGCCGGAGTATTAAGCGACATCAAACTGCGTGGCGACCAAGCCGTCAAAGAGTATGAACTGAAGTTCGACCATGCTGCATTGGAGTCTTTGGCTGTCAGTGCGGAAGAGATGGAAGCAGCTAAAAATCTCATCAGTAAGGAATTGAAAGACGCTCTTGTCTTGGCTCATAACAACATTGCCAAGTTCCATCAAGCACAGACTTTCAAGCCTAAAAAGATTGAGACATGCCCCGGAGTCACTTGTTGGCAGAAGTCGGTAGCTATCGAAAAGGTTGGACTTTATATTCCCGGAGGTACCGCTCCCCTCTTTTCTACGGTATTAATGCTTGCCACTCCCGCTAAAATAGCGGGTTGTAAAGAGATTGTACTATGCACCCCACCTGATAAAGAGGGCAAGGTGAACCCTGCCATATTGGTGGCTGCCTCCATCGCCGGAGTCAGTAAAATATTCAAGATTGGTGGTATCCAAGCTGTCGGAGCAATGGCTTATGGAACGGAAAGCGTTCCAAAAGTCTACAAGATATTTGGTCCCGGCAATCAATATGTGATGGCTGCAAAACAACAAGTAAGCCTCCACAACGTGGCAATTGATATGCCGGCCGGTCCTTCAGAGGTTTGCGTCATTGCCGATGATAAGAGTAATACGGCCTTTGTTGCGGCCGATTTATTGTCACAAGCGGAGCATGGAGTAGATTCGCAAGTCATCCTTATATGTACAAGTGAACAGAAACTTAATGCCGTGATGCAGGAAATAGAACTTCAACTAGAGCGTCTGCCACGCAAAGAGGTAGCTGCAAAAACGCTGGAGAACTCAAAATTGGTACTTGTCCATGACACAGACGAGGCCATGAAACTAAGTAATGCTTACGCACCGGAGCACTTGATACTTTGCACGGAAAACTATACGACATTAGCAGAGAAGGTTGTCAATGCCGGCAGTGTGTTCATGGGGCAGTATGCTTGTGAAAGTGCCGGTGACTATGCAAGTGGTACTAACCACACATTACCGACTCACGGATATGCCCACGCCTACAATGGAGTGAACCTAGATAGCTACAATAGGAAGGTGACTTTCCAAGAATTGACACCAAAGGGCGTTTATTCGATAGGTAAAGCAGTGGTTAGCATGGCCGAGAACGAGCAGTTAGAAGCTCATGCCAACGCTATGCGTATTAGACTTCAGCAACTGGGTGAACAATAGATGAAGGTTTCGCGCACCCTCAAAAAGAGATATTCATGAAAGAATTAAAAGAACTCTGCAGAGAGAATATTTGGAATTTGGCACCTTACTCTAGTGCCAGAAACGAGTATTCCGGGCATCGGGCACATGTGTTTCTAGATGCCAACGAGAATCCATATAATAAACCTTTCAATCGGTATCCGGATCCGTTGCAAACGGAACTCAAAGAGAAGATAAGCCGAGTAAAAAGTGTGCCGACCCAATGTATATTCCTTGGCAACGGTAGCGACGAAGCTATAGACCTTCCCTATCGTATATTTTGCCGTCCGGAAATAGACAATGTGGTCGCCATAGCACCCACCTACGGCATGTACGAGGTGTGTGCTGACATCAACGACGTTGAATACCGCCCGGTATTGTTGGACAACAACTTCCAAATCTCGGCCGAGAAGCTGTTGGAAGCAGCCGATGAAAACACCAAAATAATTTGGATTTGCAGCCCTAACAACCCTACGGGAAACAATATTGACAGGGAAGAAATCGTCAAAGTAATTACCCTATTCGATGGAATTGTGATTGTCGATGAAGCCTATAGCGACTTTTCCGGTGTAAAGACATTGCGCTCTGAACTGGCCAACTATCCCAATCTCATCGTTCTTAACACCATGAGTAAGGCGTGGGGATGTGCAGCTATCCGGCTAGGTATGGCTTTTGCGAGCCAAGAAATCATTGACTTATTTAACAAGGTGAAGTATCCCTACAACGTTAATTTGCTGACACAGCAACAAGCTATGGAAGCTTTGAACGACGCTTTTGAGGTTGAAAAATGGGTTAAAACCCTCTTGGCAGAGAGACGAAGAATGTGTATGGCTTTTGAAGAGTTACCTATATGCAAGAAGGTATACCCTTCTGACGCCAACTTCTTCCTTGCAGAGATGGATGGGGCACAACAGATTTACGACTATCTAGTGGCCAAAGGAATCATTGTCAGAAACCGAACAAAGGTGGTATTATGTAACAACTGCCTGCGAATAACAATCGGTGCAAAGTCTGAAAACAACGAGTTGTTGGCTGCACTGCGCGTCTATGGACTCTGACACAAGCCGAGTGTAACATAATTTACAATGATGGATTTCCGAGTTTCAATTAGTTTTAGTAACTTTGTACCGAATATATAATCCCGAAAATCCAAAAATACATAATTATATTTATGAGTAAACAAGTTGAAAAGATTAAGGAGCTGATTGCCAAACGTGAGCAAGCTCGCTTGGGCGGTGGTGCTAAAGCTATCGAGAAGCAACATGCACGTGGCAAGTATACAGCACGCGAGAGAATAGATATGTTGGTGGATGAAGGAAGCTTTGAAGAGTATGATATGTTCAAACTTCATCGTTGCCACAACTTCGGCATGGAGAAAAAGCAGTATCTTGGCGACGGTGTTGTTGCCGGAAGTGCTACTATCGACGGCCGTTTAGTATATATCTATGCTCAAGATTTCACCGTTAATGGCGGTTCATTGAGCGAGACCATGGCGCAAAAGATATGCAAGGTCATGGACATGGCTATGCAAAACGGAGCGCCGGTCATCTGTATGAACGACTCTGGTGGTGCTCGTATTCAGGAAGGAATCTCTGCTTTGGCTGGTTATGGCGAAATCTTTGAGCGCAACATTTTGGCTAGTGGAGTCGTTCCACAAATCAGTGCTATCATGGGTCCGTGCGCCGGTGGAGCGGTGTATTCACCTGCGTTGACCGACTTTATCACTATGACCGAGAATACTTCTTATATGTTCTTGACTGGTCCGAAAGTGGTAAAGACTGTTACCGGTGAGGATATTGATGCCGAACATCTAGGTGGTGCGAGTGTTCATGCTACCAAGAGTGGTGTTACTCACTTCACAGCAAAGACCGAAGAGGAATGTCTTCAGATTATCAAGACACTGTTGAGCTACATTCCAAGCAACAATACAGAAGAGGCACCACGCGTGGAATGCACCGATCCAATAGACCGTAAAGACGACCTATTGAACGAAATCATCCCCGACGATCCAAACAAAGCTTACGACATGTACAAGGTAATTACCGCCGTAACAGATAACGGTGAATTCTTTGAAGTACAGCCTAAGTTTGCAAAAAATATCATCACAGGCTTCGCACGCTTTAATGGTCAGAGCGTAGGTATCGTAGCTAACCAGCCTTCAGCATACGCTGGTGTGTTGGATGTAAATGCAAGTCGCAAGGGAGCTAGATTCGTTCGCTTCTGCGATGCTTTCAATATTCCAATCGTATCATTGGTAGACGTGCCCGGATTCTTGCCCGGTACAGGTCAGGAGTACAATGCCGTTATCCTCCACGGAGCACAGTTGTTGTACGCATACGGTGAAGCTACGGTGCCAAAGATTACCATTACGCTGCGCAAGAGTTACGGTGGTAGCCACATCGTTATGGGCTGCAAACAACTCCGTGCCGACTTAAACTTCGCTTGGCCTTCATCAGAAATCGCTGTAATGGGAGCTAGTGGAGCTGTCGCAGTGCTCTGTGGTAAAGAGGCAAAGGATATCAAAGAGGCCGGCGGTGACGTCAAAGCGTTCCTCATGGAGAAAGAAGATGAGTACACAGAGAAGTTTGCTAATCCTTATCAGGCAGCACAGTTTGGTTACATCGACGATGTTATCGAACCACGTAACACTCGCTTCCGCATTTGTCGAGGACTGGCTCAATTGGCTTCAAAGCGCCAAAGCTTACCGACTAAGAAGCATGGTTGTATGCCAATGTAATTTCAATTAATAAGGAAAAGAAATGGATAAAAACGTATATGCAGCCATTGCACTTGCCTTATTTGAATACCAAGGCAACAATGTGCATGATAAAGAACCGGGCATTATAACCATTAAGCCCAAGCAAACGCTATGGAATGCCAAGTTTCTGAGTTTCACCGCTAAACCGTAAAAAGATGAAAGAATTCAAATATACAATCGATGGCAAGGAATACAAGGTTGCTATCGGCGACATAGAGAACAACATTGCCAACGTCACAGTCAATGGTGATGCCTATCAAGTAGAGATGGAACAGGAGCAAGAGCCCAAGAAAGAGAAGGTTGTTTTGGGTAAACCTGTACAGGAAGATACCGAAGATTCAGCTACTCCTGCAGCTAATGTAAATACTGCCAATGCCATCAAGGCACCGCTACCCGGCACGATTACAGCTATCAACGTGGCTGTAGGCGACGAGGTAAAAGCCGGTGACACGGTCGTAGTATTGGAAGCTATGAAGATGGCTAACAATATTGAAGCCGAGAAAGACGGTAAGGTGACAGCTATTTGCGTAAAGCAAGGGCAGGCTGTTATGGAAGAAGATGCGCTGGTAGTGATTGAATAATCGCCACCAACAGGAAATAAAAAGGGATGACATGCTCAAGCAAGTCATCCCTTTTCTGTTTATTGTTAGTTAAAAACTTATACCTTATTGTTCTCCGGGAATACAACTGTAGGCTTAAATGTCTTTGCTTCCTCGAAATCCATCAGTGCATAAGAGATGATAATGACAACATCTCCGACCTGAACCCGACGTGCTGCCGCTCCATTCAAGCAGATACAACCACTTCCACGTTCCCCTTTGATGATATAAGTCTCAAATCGTTCACCATTATTATTATTCACTATCTGGACTTTCTCGCCCGCAATCATGCCGGCAGCATCCATCAAATCCTCATCAATCGTGATACTCCCCATGTAATTAAGATTGGCTTCCGTCACCTTAACACAATGAAGTTTACTCTTTAATACTTCTATCAACATGCCTATGAACGATATTTTATATGATCTATCAAACGAATCGGAGTCTTCCCACAATTTACTGTAATACAGCCAACTACGTATGGACTATCCTCCCAAGAACCCACTTTCTGCAACGTGTTGCCATCTACGATTTCAAAGTATTCCACATCCAATCCGTTTACCCCATTGATGGTAGATACCACATAATCGTGGATTTCGGACACACTCTTACTTTCCGACAACTTCACGCTTTCTTTCAAAGCCTTATAGATTGCTGGAGCTATAGCACGCTCAGCAGCCGCCAGCAACGCATTTCTACTACTCATAGCTAGCCCATCAGCCTCTCGTATAACCGGACATTCCACGATTTCAATATCACGTCCCATATACTTAACGAGTTGTTTGACCACAGCTATCTGCTGCCAGTCCTTCTCTCCGAAATAAGCACGGTCGGGAGTGGCTATATAAAAAAGCCTGCTCACCACCTGACAAACACCATTGAAATGGCCGGGACGCTTCGCTCCTTCCATGACTGTAGACACAGGCGGAAACTCAAAGTGACGCTCATCAGGCGTTGGATACATTTCTTCTACCGATGGAGTGAACACGTAATCGGCTCCACTCTGCTCTGCTATAGCACAATCCGAGTCCAAAGTGCGTGGATAACGCTTCAAATCAGCAGGGTCATTAAACTGAGTTGGGTTCAAAAAAACAGAAACAACTGTTACGTCATTATCGGATGCTGACTTCTTCATGAGCGATGCGTGGCCTGCATGGAGTGCACCCATAGTAGGTACCAAACCGACCGTTTTACCCTGTTTACGCACTAAAAACAATTCATTCTGGAGTTCAACTACCGTATGAAAAACTTTCATTCCCTTAAAATTTAATCACCGCAAAATAACAACTTTTTTCTTAAATGGGAAAGAATATTATTAAAAATATGCCAATAAAACCTAGAATAACTTGTTTTAAAACTACCCCCCACCGATAATGTGAAGTTTTTTTTGTACCTTTGCAAGATATAAATTTGATTATATGGCCAAAAAAGTTTTATTCATCAACCAAGAGATTGCACCTTATGTAGCGGAATCAGAGATGTCTATTATGGGAAGAGATCTCCCACAAAAGGCACAAGAGAGCGGTTTTGAAATCAGGACGTTTATGCCTAAATGGGGTAACATAAACGAGAGACGCGGACAACTACACGAGGTAATACGTCTATCGGGGATGAATCTTATCATCGACGACACCGACCACCCACTGATTATCAAGGTGGCCTCTATACCCACTTCACGCATTCAAGTTTACTTCATCGACAACGACGATTACTTCATGAAGCGCCAGATGACAGAAGACGAAGATGGCACAGAGTACCCCGATAATGGCGAGAGAGCTATCTTCTTTGCTCGCGGTGTGCTCGAAACTGTCAAGAAGTTGCGTTGGTCGCCCGACATCATCCTCTGTCAAGGATGGATGGGAGCTGTCATTCCTCTCTATATCAAGACTGCCTACCACGAAGAGCCATGCTTTGCCAATACCAAAGTCATTACCTCTCTCTTCCAAAGTCAGTTAAAAACCGATCTTGGTAAAAACTTCAAGAGTTGTGTAGAGTTCCGTAGTGCTAAAGCTTCTTTACTGAAAAACTACAATGAGACTTTTGATTTCAAAGAACTCGGAAAGCTTGCTATTGATTACAGCGATGCTATCATCGAGGCAGGCCCCAATGTCAATCAAGAGCTATTAAGCTATGCCAAAGACAGGAAAATAGAGATTCTGAATTATCCGGGAGAGGATTATTCAGGTGCATATACAGAATTCTATCATAAGATTTGCCCCACTGAAGAATAAGAAGGGGCAAATCTTAAATACTAATTCACACTATTCAAAGTATGAAATTCAGTTTTTTTGCAGGTGCAATTCTTACTGTTCTGATGGTTACTGCATGCGATAGTACCACAGAGGAAATTGGAACATCACTCAATAATAATAGCGGAGACCAAATAATTGTGTCTACCGATGCTTTCGAAGTTACCACACAATCAGTCTCAGCAGATAAAGTTCTCTCGCGAAGTTCGTTTGGAGCATTAGGAAAAGTGAAGGACACGGAAACTGGTTCTTACGTTACCGGCAACTTTATGACACAATTCCATGTGCTGGAAGACTTCAAACTTCCGCCTCTAGACAACATCATCAGCAAAACGGATGGACAGATTTATGCAGACTCTTGCGACATCCGCCTGTTCTTTGACAATTACTTTGGTGACACCTTGGCAATCATGAAAGTACGTGCTATGGAGCTAAAGACACCTTATAGTGAAGGCAAAGACTACTACACCAACTTCAATCCGGAAGCCGAAGGCATGATTCGTAGCAACGGGGTGAAAGTTGATAAAGCTTATACTATCACCGACTTAGGACTTTCAAAGCGTGAACGTGCTGACAAAAAATATTTTAGGAATATCAAAATTAGCTTGAACGAGCCATATACGGCAGCCGACGGTAAGACTTATAAGAATTTTGGTACTTACGTTTTGCAGACTTATTATACACACCCAGAATACTTCAAGAACTCATACAATCTTATCAAAAATGTGCTTCCGGGATTCTATTTCAAGACTCAGAGCGGACAAAATTCAATGGTATATATCTATGCCAGTCTCATGAATATCTACTACACCGCCAAAGATACTGCGAAATATACAGCTTCGGCAAGATTCTCCGGTACGACCGAAGTATTGCAATCCAACGAAATTACCAACGAAAATATCGAGTCACTCATTGCAGATAAGTCGTGCACCTATCTAAAGAGTCCTGCAGGAATCTATACCGAGATGACTCTTCCTGTTGAGAAAATCATGCAGAACCATGAGCGTGACTCTATCAACACGGCCGAAATCGTACTACAACGTCTTAACAACACCACGACAAGCAAGTATGCTTTCGACTTCCCCAAAGAATTGTTGCTCATTCCGTCCGACAGTTTGGACTCATTCTTCAAGAACAAAAAGGTCACAGATTCAAGAACCTCATTCCTCACTACGGCCGACATAAAGAAGATAGATAATAAGACAACAAGCTATACCAATACTTACACGTTCCACAACATCGGCTCTCTCATCAAGAAGATGTACGATAACAAGAAAGCAGGAAAAGCTACTGCCAACTGGAACAAGGTACTCATCATACCGGTCAAGTCAACCACAGTAACTACCAATTCCAAGACTGTCACATCGGGTATCTATCATGATATGACGCTCAAGAGCACGAAACTCGTGGGAGGTGACACACCTATTAAGATTAATGTAATCTATAGTAAGTTCAAATAGTCCTCGACACATGGCAGACAACTTTTTGGAACGTCAGCGTCAAGACTACGAGAAAAGAAAAGCCGAGTGGCTGCGTAAAAAGCGAGGATTGCCTCGCTTGAAACCTCAGGGTAACATATCAAGAGGTGAAGACGAAGCACTTTAGCCGACTGCAAAGGCATGGCAACATCGCTGTTCGTATCAGGCAGCAATGCTGCCAAGCCCCAACAGCAAATGTGGAAAGCCACAGCAGCAATCCAACTATAGCAATATTTGTTTGCTAACATAATGCAAAGAGGCGAGGAAAGATAATTTCCTCGCCTCTTTTTCTATATCAATGAGCATGTAAAAATTAACGCTTATCAATGCTTACATATTCTCTTTGGTTCTGTACACTGCGATAAGCAGGACGAATAATGCGCCGTCCTTCGTAGTTAAGTTCCTCAATGCGATGTGCCGTCCAACCTACAATACGCGCCATAGCAAAGATAGGCGTATAGATTTCTTGTGGTAATCCTATCATCTCATAGATGAATCCGCTATAGAAATCAAGATTCGCACAAATAGGTTTTGTAGTATTACGGAATGCCGAGACACACTTAATCCCCTCTTGTTCCAGCGTACAAAGGAAGTCGTATTCTTCTGTACGCCCTTTCTCTTTGGCCAATTCACCTGCCAAGCGCTTCAATTCTACTGCGCGAGGATCACTCATGGTGTAGACTGCATGCCCAATACCATAAATCAATCCAGTATGATCGTATGCTTCCTTGTTCAACATTCGGTTCAGATAAGTATCTATCTCGTCCACATTCTTCCAGTCTTTTATCTGTTCTTTCAGATGATGGAACATATTGATTACCTTGATATTGGCACCTCCATGTAGCGAGCCTTTCAGCGAACCAATACCGGCTGCAATACTAGAATAAGTATCTGTGCGAGTGGAAGATGTAACACGTACTGTAAAAGTAGAGTTATTACCGCCACCGTGTTCAGCCTGAATGATGAGCAATAAGTCAAGCATTCGTGCATCCAACTCGGTATAATCTTTATGCTTCAGCATATAGAGGAAGTTCTCTGCAATACTCAAATTCTCATGCGGATGGCGGATATTCAAGCTCCGTCCTTGCACAGAATGACGGTAAATATTATAAGCATACGCGATAACCGTGGGGAAACGAGCTATCAATTCGATACTCTGACGCATCAGATTATCACGACTAATATCATCTGGATTAGGGTCGAAGGTATACATTTCTAGTACACATCGCGCCAGAATATTCATGATATTAGAGCCTTCTAAATCAATGATATGCACGATGGTACGATGGTCTAGCGGCATATTATCGTTGAGCAATTCCTTGAATGCGCCCAGTTCCTCCTTATCAGGTAGCTTACCCGACAAGAGCAGAAAGGCCACTTCTTCAAATCCGAAACGCTTCTCTTTAAGCAAAGGCGATACCAAATCGTCAAGTTCATAGCCACGATAGAAGAGCTTTCCCTCCGTAGGTTGCAGCTTACCATCCTCATCTCGCTCATAACCTACAACGTTTCCGATATTCGTCAAGCCCACTAGTACACCGCTACCATCTTCATTACGCAGACCGCGTTTGACTCCAAACTTGGCAAAAGCATCCTTGTCTATCTTGCTTGAATTCTTTACTTCGTCACTAAGTTTATATATTAGATATTCTTTCTTCATTGTCTTTACGTTTTAAAGTGAGTTTATCAGCATATCACCGAATTCACATGTGCCAAGCGGTTTGCCCTCCAGCATAAACTTAGCTAGGTCTGACGTAGCATAACCTTGGGAGAACAAGCATTCCAATCCTTGGTTGATGAGCTCGCCAGCTTCCCTCCATCCCAAATAATCAAGCATCATCACAGCCGACAATATCAGTGAACATGGATTCACGATATTCTTTCCAACGATGTCGGGAGCAATGCCATGAGTGGCTTCAAAGATGGCATGTCCGGTGTGATAGTTGATATTTGCCCCCGGAGCTATGCCGATACCCCCTACTTGAGCAGCCAACATGTCGCTCACATAGTCGCCATTCAAGTTCATCGTAGCTATCACACTATAGTCTTCAGGCTTCAATAATGCGTTCTGAAGGAAAGCATCACAGATACAATCTTTCACCACCAATGCACCGCTTTTAAGGACATCTCCATACTCACGTTCAGCTAGTTCGTAGCCCCATTTCTTAAATCCACCCTCGGTAAACTTCATGATATTGCCTTTGTGTACAAGTGTAACAGAGGGTAATTTATGCGCCAAAGCGTATTCAATAGCACTTCTGATAAGGCGCTCTGAGCCTTCACGAGACACCGGTTTCACCCCAAATCCTGACGTTTCCGGAAATCTTACCTTCTCTACCCCCATCTCATCATGCAGAAATCTATAGAATTTCCGAGCCTCATCGCTGCCACTCTCCCACTCGATACCGGCATAAATATCTTCCGTATTCTCCCGGAATATACACATATCTACCTTCTCCGGCTGCTTGACAGGAGATACAATTCCTTGATAATAGCGCACCGGTCGTTGGCAAACATATAAATCAAGTGTTTGTCGCAAAGCAACATTGAGCGACCTAATCCCCCCACCTATGGGCGTCATCAGTGGTCCTTTGATGCCGATAAGGTAGTCTTGGAAAGCATCTATCGTCGCTTTTGGCAACCATTCGCCGGTCTGCTCAAAAGCTTTTCCACCCGCCAAAACCTCCAGCCATTCAATAGAAAGCTCGCCGTGATAGGCTTTCTTCACGGCAGCATCAACAACCTTTTGGCACACGGGCATGACTTCGCGTCCTACACCGTCACCCTCTATAAACGGAACAGTGACCACATCGGGTACATTCAACGTCTGTCCTGTCTTACTTACTCTTGCCATATTCGTCGTGAGATTTATGAGTTTTCATTCAATTTTGCATAGTTCAACGCACTCCCAGCCTTAAACCAAGCCACTTGAACCGCATTATATGTATGTTCGGCAAGGAATTCCTCCTGCGTCCCATCGGGATGTTTGACGACTACACGCAGCGATTTACTGGGCGCAAAGTCGGTAAGTCCCATCACAGAAATGCGGTCGTCTTCGCCTATTTTATCATAGTCGGCCTTATCAACAAAGGTCAATGCCAACATACCTTGCTTCTTTAAATTGGTCTCATGAATACGAGCGAAACTCTTAGCAAGCACCACTTTCACATTCAAGAAGCGAGGTTCCATGGCTGCATGTTCCCTACTAGAGCCCTCACCGTAATTATCCTCAGCTACAATAATGCTTCCTTGACCAACTTCCTTATACGCTTTCGCAGCCGAAGAGACCTCCATATACGCGCCGTTCTCTTGGCACTTGACTCGATTACTCTCCCCATTAAAGGCGTTCACAGCCCCCATTAACAGGTTATCAGAGATATTTTGCAGGTGTCCACGGAACTTCAACCACGGCCCAGCCATGGATATATGGTCGGTCGTACACTTCCCTTGGGTCTTGATAAGCAGTGGCATATCTGTGAAGTCTTGGCCATCCCAAGCAGCAAACGGAGCCAGTTTTTGCAGGCGATTAGATTGTGCATCAATGATAACTTCGATGTCATTGTACTCATCCGAAGGCGCTATAAAACCTTTATCTTGCCCTTCAAAGCCTCTCGGAGGGAAGACATAACCCGTTGGTTCATCCAACTTTACGGCATGACCATCCTCATCCAACAACATATCTACAGCCGGATTAAAATCTAATCTGCCTGCTATCGCCAAGGCAATAGTCAACTCCGGACTGCCAATAAAAGCGTATGTATTGGGATTTCCGTCTGCTCTACGGCGGAAATTACGATTAAATGAGGTCACAATAGAGTTCTTGCGTTCGTTGTCATCGGTATGTCTTTTCCACTGACCAATACATGGTCCGCACGCATTGGTCATAATAACAGCTCCTATTTTGGTAAATTCTGCGAGTACACCATCGCGTTCTGCGGTGTATCTTATTTGCTCCGAACCGGGATTAATAATCAACTGTGCCTTCACCCGGATATGCTTTTCAGCAGCCTGTCGAGCCACACTTGCAGCCCTACATAAATCCTCATAGCTAGAATTAGTGCAACTTCCAATGAGTCCAACCTCCACAGTCAGCGGATAATCATTGGACGATGCCTTCGCAGTCATTTGAGAAATTGGCGTAGCAGCATCCGGTGTAAATGGGCCATTCAGATGAGGTTCTATCTTCGAAAGGTCGAGTTCTATCAGTTGATCATAGAATTTTTCGGGCGAAGCATACACCTCTGCGTCTGCCCGAAGCTCACCGGCACACTGTTGAGCAAGCGATGCTACCGCCTCACGACCGGTATTCCGTAAGTAATCATTGGCTTGCGTATCAAATGGAAAGATAGAACATGTAGCACCAAGTTCAGCTCCCATATTGCAAATCGTGGCTTTACCGGTAGTACTGATAGAGTCCAATCCCTCACCAAAGTATTCCAAAATGGAGTTTGTACCACCTTTCACCGTTAATATTCCCAGTATCGTTAAGATGACATCTTTAGGAGATGCCCATCCGGAAAGCTTGCCCGTAAGCCTCACACCAATCAATTTCGGCATCTTGAGTTCCCACGGTTGTGCCGTAAGAACGTCTACAGCATCTGCTCCACCGACTCCAACAGCCACCATTCCCAATCCTCCAGCGTTAGGAGTATGCGAATCTGTGCCTATCATCATGCCGCCGGGGAATGCATAATTCTCCAAAACGACTTGATGGATAATACCTGCTCCGGGGCCCCAGAAACCAATACCAAACTTTTGAGAAGCCGATTTCAAGAAATCATATACCTCCTTATTGGTCTTCATTGCCTGCGGTAGGTCGGCTTGTACACCCACATCCGCACGAATCAAATGGTCACAATGAATACTAGCAGGAACTGCTACACGACTCTTTCCGGCATTCATAAACTGCAATACAGCCATTTGAGCGGTCGCATCTTGCATCGCTACCCTATCAGGACGAAAGTTCACATAGTCTACTCCACGCTTATAAGGCTTCAAATCTGCTATATCATATAGATGAGCAAACAATACTTTCTCTGCATAAGTAAGCGGACGGCGAATCTTCTCCTTGGCTTTTTGAACCCTCCCTACATAGGAAGAGTAGAACGATTGTAGCATATCAATGTCTAGTATCATATCTTCTCGCTATTTAATAATTCATTTTTGCAAATATACAAAAATAAAATTATCTATAACTACAAACGCTTTTATTTCACCAAATTGAAACAATTATTTGATGAAAACGAAAAATATGTCGTATTAATATGCAATTATCGACATCTTGTTAGCTATTCTTCTAGTTCAGCTACCGTTGTGGGAATAGGATGAGTTGCTGTCTCTTTCACCCCTAGTTCTTTCAATTCATTCGCCTTTTGCACAATACTCTGTCTACCGGTATACGCTTTTTTATAAACCTCCGTATAATCATTGTGGAGCGTATCAATGTCTTTGCCGAGCTTATCAAACTTCTTGATGAAGTCACCAACGCGCTTTAACATCTCTTCAGCCAACTCAAACGTCTTCTTCTGGTTTTCAGTTTGCGAGTATTGTCGCCAAGCTATCTGAATGATTTTCAATATAGCCATCAGGTTCTGTTGGCTAGTTATGAACACTTGCTTGTCGAAAGCTTCACTCCAAAGTTTCGGATCTGTCTCCAAAGCCAGCTGCAACGCACCATCATAAGGTACATACATAATTACGAAATCAATAGCTCTTCGTGGCTTCTTGATATACCGACTATAGTCTTTCTTCACAAGACTCTGATACTGAGTACGAATACTGCGAACTACTTCGTCGGCATATTTCCGCTTCAACTCCTCATTTTCCTCATTCATGTACTTCGAATAAGCATCAATACTCATCTTGGAATCGATGACCACATCTTCGTTATTTGGATAATGAAGTATCACATCGGGAATCATACGCCGACCACTATCCTCATTCAGAATCACCATTCCCTTCTCGTCGGTAATTGTTTGTTGAATGTCATAGTCAATACCTAAACGCAATCCTTGGCTGTCCAAAAGATTTTGTAGAGCCAATTCGCCCCACGATCCTTGCACTTTATTAGCTCCTCTCATCACGTTTGCAAGTCGCGTAGCGGTAGCATCTATCTTGTCGGTATGCTCTACCATCGACTTCAACTGCTGTGATAAGGAAGCCGTATTCTTCGCAGTTTCTTGGTTAGTACGATGAATAGCCTGCTCCAATTGAGCCATATTGTCAATCAAAGGCTTCGTCAGATGCCCCATAGACTCCACGTTCTGTCCTTTCAATTTGTCTGTCGTCTGGTCCAAAATCTTATTAGCAGCGTTCACCAATTGTTCCCTTACCGTTTCCAACTGTTGATTCATCTGCTCTTGTCGCAGTGCGGTTTCCTTTTCATTATGCTTCCGCTCTTCTTCCAGTTGAGTATTGGTACGTTCCAGTTCCAGCTTGACCATATTGGTTTCTTGCTGCTGTTCCATGAGCATCTTCATATATTTTTCACGCGCTTTGCTCTTAAGAACCAGATAAGCCACCAATGCTCCAATTACCAAACCTATTAATAGATAAACTATTTCCATATAACTCGATTTATTTTTTTCAACCAAATAAATTGTACAACACCACGATTCAACAGATAAAGAATAAACGCTAGCCACAGAGCGTGATTACTCCAAACATTCATTCCTGCGAAATAAACAACCAAAAACAACATCGTCGACAAAAACGACGAGACTATCATACCTCGCGTTGCAGTCAATCCCACAAAGATACCATCTAATATGAAAGCCCCGACACCGGCAACAGGAATCAGCAATGCCCATCCCATATAACTATCAGTAACAGCCAGTACGGCAGCATCAGAGGTCAACAAGCTGAGCAATAAGTGCCCACCCGCTATATATAATAAGGTGAACAAGACCACCATACCGCCACCCCATAAAGCTAAACGACGACAGACCTCATTAAATTCAGCGCGATCTTGCCGACCATAACTCTTACCGCCAAGCGCTTCACCGGCAAAGGCAAAGCCATCCATAATATAAGAGAACAGGGTATAAAGCGTCATCAACAGCGTATTAGCCGACAATACCACATCGCCACTCCGTGCTCCCGCCGAAACAAAAAACAGATTGACAGACACCAAAAATACAGTACGTAGGAATAAATCTCGGTTCACTGTAAAAAAGTTGCCCGTCAGATGAACACCGGTCATATAACCTTTAAGCTTTCCATAGTACCGGAACCAAATCAACAGAGAAAGCAGAAAACCAGTCCATTGGGCTATTACCGTTCCGAGCGCCACACCCTCCAATTTCATATCCAAGCCTAGTGCTAAAATCAGACTGGCCACGATATTCACCACATTCTGTACTATCGACACAAGCATCGGTACTCGCGTATTCTGCATTCCGATATACCAGCCGGTCAATCCATAGAGTCCTAGCATGGCAGGAGCGCCCCATATACAAATCTTGAAATAGGTTTCTACAAACTGCCAAATATTATCTGAGGGGTGAATCGCTATAAAAGAGAGTTGGCTAATGGGCCATTGCAGCAGAATGAGGAGACATCCTAAGCCCATGCCCACAGCCATAGAACTCAGCCACAGCGTCATTACTTCTTGGAAGTCTCGCTTTCCCAATGCCTGCGAAGTCATACCGCTGGTTCCCATTCTTAAGAAACCAAGCAGCCAATACATCACATTGAATATCATTGAACCCACCGCAATAGCACCGATAAGAGCCACATCGCCGAGATGACCAACTATCGCTAAATCGACCATACCCAGTAATGGGGCGGTGATATTAGAGATGATGGAGGGAACGGCTAGTTGAAGTATGCGCCTATCTATCGGTTTCATTGTATTGCAAATATACGAAAAAAAGACCCAAGAATGCAAATATAGTCTTACTTATTTCAAACGAAAAGAGACCTGTCTCGCGACAAGTCTCTCACATACTTACTAAAACTAAATTAACCACTAAAAAAACTAATTTTCTATTTTAAGTCAGTTCCAACTCTACGAGTGTCTCTTTAGAAGCGATAACCCAAAGTCAGAAGCAACTGATGGCGCTTGAAGTTAACTTTTGTCGCATCGGCAACATTGTTCTCAGGATGCGCACTCTCGTCTGCATTATAGTAATACGGCATGAATGGATAGAAATCACCACTCTGTGCACTATACTGATAAGCCAAGTCTATATTGAACTTCTTCACTGTATAACCTACACCACAAGTAAACCGGTTGGTCGATTTCCAGTTGGTATAATCTGTAGATGAAGCATTCATTGTACCCGGAGAAATAACCGAACCATCGCGTACAGCTTTCTTATTGAACATCGGTGACAGATAGTTATAACCTACACGAACAGCCCAATCTTTTACCGGTTTGAACTCAACACCCAACTTCAACGTAGAAACGCCCTTCAAAGCAGAACTGGTATGAGCATTCATCTTTGCATCTTTGCTCGTTGTTTCGTAGGTACTCCATCCATCGTAATAAGAGCCGGTGTTCAATCTGTTATTGATGGTTCCATAGTCTGCATATTCATAAGTGGCACCTAGAGCCAAATAGTTACCTACCGTATGACCTAAACTCAAGCCAAACTTCCATGGCGTGTACAGTTTGTAACTATAAGAAGAGCTATGGTTGGCCGACATATTGTTATCAGGTGTACCCATCTCCATCTGTGTATTAGTTGTCATATCCAAGTCGTAGAAGATGGGAGTATTGATGTATACGCCTACTCTAAAAGGTGAATCAGCCACCGGACGGAAGATTCCACCGAATTTAATATCAAAGCCTGAGCCTGTTATTTTAAGGCTTTCCCACGTGTTGGCTATCGCTTTATCGGTCGCAGCCAAGTCTTCTGTGTAGAAACTATTTGTACGGTAATGCACGTCGTGATAGCCAAGTGTCAAGCCAAGATATACACGGTCGTTGATATTTCCACTGATATTGAAGTCGTATTCGCCGATATAGCCTTTCTGATATTGGCCAAACATGAAACCAGTAGCATTGTAGTAACCATAGACATCATTGGTTTTATCATAAGGCAACATTTGAGCATAACCAGCATCCACACCGTTCCATATCATGTTGGCAACATCTTGTCCGTACTTAGACTTCAGTTCTTTACCATAGTCATATTTACGTGCTGTGTTCTTATTCTGCGATGCATTGGTCAGCGTATTCATCGCCGAGAGAATCTGATCGAAGTTACGACTCTTATGATAGTTGAAACCTACGTTCACAAACGACTTACGACCATAACGGTTCGACCACACAAAACCTAGCTGATCGAAACTCATATTGGTCTTCTTACCATCGAAACGGAAATTATCGCGAGGCAAACTCGTCTTGGCATCTTGCTGACTTACCAAGCCACCGGAAATCAAAAGCTGACTACGACGGAATAATCCTAGACCAGCAGGGTTTGTACTGATGGTGGAAATATCAGCTCCTAAAGCTTCCATCGCACCACCCATACCAACATAACGAGCAGTCCCATTCAAATCATTATCTATCAACTTTGTATCTTGATAGGTTTCTTGTGCTAATATCGGCAACGACAATGATAGCATCGCAGCCAATGAGTAATATTTAATATTCATGATTGTTACAAGCTGTTTCTTTATTTAAGCTAATACTATATTTATTGAGCGACGTAGCTTTAACGATGTCCGAAATGACCACCACCGCCGAAGTTGCCGCCACCAAAGTTTCCTCCACCAGAGAACGAGCCACCACCTGAGCGTGCTCCACCACCGAAGCTACCGCCACCAGAGAACGAGCCGCCGCCTCTAGACATACCACTATCCATACGCGGAGTGTAGCTACGTGAACCAAACGAACGCTGTCCGAAGTTACTATTCGAGCTAGAACGATTTGGCGAGATGGCACGTCCGGAAGCATTGTTACGCGAATAAGTGCGCACACCATTGCGAGAAGATGCCGTAGCTCCACCATGATTAGGGAAACTATAATTGCGTACGCCGTTGCTCGGACGGTCTACCGCATACACACCTCTATAGCCGGGATAGTCCCAGTAGCCCCAATAGCCGCGGTAAGGATAGCCCCATCCGGCATACATACCGCCATAGTACCAAGGATCATACCATCCCCATCCACCATAATAATAAGACGAATACCAAGGGTCGTACCATCCCCACGCAGTGCGCCAAGGACCATAAGCACCATACCAAGGGCCATATCCCCAGCTGCTATAGTACCATGGAGAATACCAACCATAGTATCCATCCCACCTAGACATACGACGTGTATAGGCATAATCGTCATCATCTACAATGGTGTCGTAATATTTACCTACGAAAGTCGTATCAATATACGTAGAATCGGGATAAACTCCATTGCCCTTTTGGAATTGGATAATATCATTACCTTTCCCGTCTTCACCAACCTTCTGATACAGACTCCACGACTTACCATGCCGATTATACTCATCAACATCGCGCTTACTGCCTACATAGTAGGCATTTTTATTGTCGGTCTTGGGATAAGTATCGGTTGTTTCAGCACTCTTCTTCGCAGTGAAGTAGAGGTCATCATCCTGCGCCATCAGTGATAATGGCAAGAACGAAGCTAAAATTGAAACAAAAAATAACTTTTTCATATTGATGCTCCTTTTTAGTTATATTTCGCTTTATACTAATACAAAAGTATCTATTATTTTATATGCAAATATAAGGAAATTCCCTATCTCATGATAGGTTTTTCCCTATTTTTTATATATTTGCACACAAATTAAACCACAACGTGAAATATATAATCGTTAAATTCAATATCACTGCAGGCGAACTAAAACAAACTGCTAGCGAACTTCTTGCCGATTCGATGGGCGAAATAGGCTTTGAAGCCTTTGAAGACACAGAAAACGGTATCAACGGATATATTCAAGAAGACCTGTTCCATGACGAAATCGTCAAGCAACAAATTGACCAATTGCCACTGGAAGGAGCTCATATCGCTTACACCGTAGAGAAAGTTGAAGATAAAAATTGGAATCAGGAATGGGAAGACCAAGGCTTTTCACCCATCAGCGTTGATGACAAAATTACGATATACGATGCCAAACACACCACAGAAGCACCAAAGCTGACAGAAATGGAAATTGGCATTGAACCGATACAAGCTTTCGGTTCGGGCACACACCAAACTACACAGATGATTGTTTCACAACTCCTACAGTTGGATTTATCGCAGAAGCGCGTGCTAGACTGCGGTTGTGGCACAGGCATCTTAGGTATCGTTGCTGCCAAACTAGGAGCGCGCGAAATCGTAGGATATGATATTGACGAATGGAGTGCAAAGAACACAGAGCACAACGCGAAGTTGAACGGAGTGGAAAATCTAACTGTCCTACAAGGTAACTCAAGTGTTTTATCGCATGTTTGTGGCGTTTTCGACATCGTATTAGCCAACATCAACCGTAACATTTTGCTTGACGATATGCACAACTTCAAAGATGTGATGGGCAGTAATGCTAAACTCATCTTGAGCGGTTTCTACACTGAAGACACAGAAGTACTAATACAGAAAGCTAAAGAAAACGATTTGGAGTTCCTATCTACAACAGATAAGGACAATTGGTGTTGTTTGGTATTTGGAAATTAAGACATAAGCAAGGGGATATAGTTGCGGGACACGTTATAGAGCTCTAAATTCTAATCCTTTGCTTTTAATTTCTTTTCCATCTCTTTGGAATATGCTTGCCCACGAGATACTAGATATTCAAAGTACACAACATC
Organism: Prevotella sp. S7 MS 2; assembly: GCF_000762865.1. Taxonomy (NCBI): domain Bacteria; kingdom Pseudomonadati; phylum Bacteroidota; class Bacteroidia; order Bacteroidales; family Prevotellaceae; genus Prevotella; species Prevotella sp. S7 MS 2. Next base: position 143,829 of record NZ_JRPT01000001.1, read on the forward strand.
ATCAACCACTTCTATATGGCAAGTGAAGAAAGCTCTGTAACTGCCGATACGGATTCGGTATGTATTCTTGAAATTAGTTAGTTTGATACTGTCGGTTATATCAGAAAGACTCTCTGCATGCTTAACCTCTGCAAGCATGCTTGATAGACTCTTCAAACTTTTACCCGATAATAACCTCGCTGACTTTTCAAAAGCTTTAGAATACTTTACTTTCATATACCCAACCACTTCTCAAAATCAGCCTGTTCTTCTTCATCTAACATTTCCTTGCCTTCTGGAACATTTTCTGCAAGCCAAGCGTATTGCTTATTTTCGTCATATTCTTCGGCAACTTTATCAAGCAATCCTTCAATAAAGTTTTTTAGATTCGTACCCCTATTGGCTGCCATAACAGACAGTGAACGAAAAGTTTCACCGCTAAGATCTATAATTTTTCTCTTTGGTTGTAATGCAGTTGTTGCCATAATTCTATCTATTTAAGCCACCACAAATATATAACATATATATGATATATACAAAAAAGTGGTAATAATTCTATCTAGATGTACCTATTCGTCAACTGACTTATGAAGCAATCAATTTGCTGCCAAGTAGCAGCAAACTTACTGTATAGCCTTTTCAGCAATGCTGTTCGGCCTATGCAGCAAAATTGCCAAGCCCTTGCAGCAAACCAAGGAATAAGGAATGAGAAATAAAGAATAAGAAGTCAGGAAGAAAATATCAATGTATTTTGACCACATGCAAGCAATAACGGTCGGAATAATCTATCACCATGACACGTTTTTCTTCATGATTTAGATGCTCAGACAGACTCAAAGCTACGTGCCCCATGGTGCGTCTCAGATTGAGTTCTACCATTGGATGCAACAAGAAATCATCGAAAGGCTTGCCCTTCTTCGCCCCGCTTACCACCATCATATCTACTCCGAACGGCCCGATATAGGTATTACCGAGTAATTCACCCATTAACAACGCTATTCTATTTCGCACTTTCGACATCAGGTCGGCAGATATATAACTTTCCAACACTTCTTCTTTCTGCCTCTCAGACATGAGCAAATTGCCACGATACACGCCATGCACAGTACGGAACATGCTCAAACCGAGATATTCGACACAGCCATTACCCGATGCATAAAATTCTGCCCCGAAATCCAAAACCTTATTGTAAAGCGGCTCAACCATTAAGGCATGCTGCTTTCGGATAATGTTATCGCACCATCCCAACAAGTGATTATCTACCTCACGGTCGGACAACCAATAGCGATTTCCGCGCCCGCTACTGCTCCAAGGCGCTTTCAACACAAAGTCACCACCACCGTCTACAACTCCACGCAGACTCTCCATATTCGTCACTATCCACGACTTACCTACCGTACCACCATACTCCGCCAATATCGGTAACAAATGTTTAGCCGCCCATGGGCGCCCGCTGATTTGTCGTTGTTGCCCCAGTTGAAAGTCGGACAAAACACTGTTGGCAAGCATCGGATTCATCTGTTGCAGCTGATAATTAAGCGCTATATCTTGTCCCCAAGGTTGAATATCCACTTGACCTGAGGTTTGAGAGCCAAGTATTTGGGGCGTAACAAACTCCACCTCGGCCATATAGCGACGTAAATGGCGCGTGCGGCGCATTACAGAATCAACATCTTCCACCAATACCAAGTCGCCATCGGCAGCCCACAGAGCCGGCAAGAAGTCTAAATCGGCACGGAGTTGGCGAGCTGCATGGGGTGCGGTAAAGTTTGGGATATTAGCTGCTAGAGCCAAATCGTGTTCGGGATTGAATATATGTAATTTCATCTTGTATTCAGAAAAAGCAGTGCAAAAGTAGTAATATTCCGTCGAAGGAATAGCATTTAGAACCACATTTCAACTTCAAAATATTTTTTCCTTGATTTCAATTCGCCGCAACGATTTTGCCACCTCTTTTATACGATATATTATTTTCGAGCATTTAGCATATTTTGCTATCTAGAGTTTGCAAATTTGGAAATATTGATTATCTTTGCACAGAATATAGATACAAGAACTGACAAGGCAAATATGGAAGCTTTCTTCAGCACGCATAAATATTTGGTAGAACATACGAACGCCCCGGTGCATCGCACTTTGATGGACGAAATAGACTGGTCCGACCGTATGATTGGTATCAAAGGAATGCGTGGTGTAGGGAAGACAACTTTCCTTTTGCAATATGCGAAAGACCATTTCGAGTTAGACGACCGTCAATGCTTGTATATCAACATGAACAATTTCTACTTCCAAGGTAGAGGGATTGCCGATTTTGCAGGCGATTTCATAGACAGAGGAGGTAGGGTTTTGCTGATAGACCAAGTCTTTAAGCAGCCAAATTGGAGTTCGGAACTCAAAAAATGCTACGACAATTATCCCGCACTTAAGATTATCTTTACAGGTAGTAGTGTCATGAGATTAAAGGAGGAAAATCCAGAACTTAATGGTATAGTAAAAAGTTACAATCTGCGTGGATTCTCGTTTCGTGAATATATCAACCTATTAACGGGTAATTCATTCACTCCCTATACCTTGTCCGACATCTTGGAGAATCACGAGCACATCGTCAAAGAGATTCTGCCAAAGGTGAGTCCGATGAAATTCTTCCCCGATTATTTGCATCATGGCTTCTATCCATTCTTCCTTGAGAACAGAAATTTCTCGGAAAATCTGCTCAAGACCATGAATATGATGACGGAAGTGGATATTCTCTTGATTAAACAGATAGAACTTAAATACCTCACAAAGATAAAGAAACTGTTCTATCTATTAGCACTTGATGGTTCAAAAGCGCCCAACATCAGCAATCTCGCAGAAGAAATCAACACCAGTAGAGCCACTGTCATGAACTACATCAAGTATTTGGCAGACGCTCGACTCATCAATATCATCTATCCAGTGGGGCAAGATTTCCCCAAAAAACCGTCGAAGGTGATGCTCCACAATTCTAATCTCATGCATGCCATCTATCCAATTAAAGTAAACCAGCAGGACATGATGGAGACTTTCTTTGTGAATGCATTGTGGAAAGATCACCTCGTAAACCAAGGGAGCAAGAACCAACACTTCATCGTAGACAACGATTTAAAGTTTAGAGTATGCGACGCTAAGAGCGAACATAAGGTAAGATACAACCCTGATACATTCTATGCGCGCTACAATACTGAAATAGGAAAAGACAACAGAATACCTTTATGGCTATTGGGTTTTCTGTATTAAGTAAATATATACAAAAACAATTCATTAATATTTTATCTGCAATAAAATGGCTAAAGAAAAAAAGTTTATCACTTGTGATGGTAACGAAGCAGCCGCTCATGTGAGCTACATGTTCTCAGAAGTAGCAGCGATCTACCCTATCACACCATCATCTCCGATGGCAGAACACGTAGATACTTGGGCAGCCAAGGGTCGTAAGAACCTGTTCGGTCAAACGGTGACAGTTCAGGAAATGCAATCTGAGGGTGGTGCAGCCGGTGCTTTGCACGGTTCTCTACAAGCAGGTGCGTTGACAACAACATTCACTGCATCTCAAGGTTTGCTGTTGATGATTCCTAATATGTACAAGATTGCGGGCGAGATGTTACCTTGTGTATTCGACGTATCAGCTCGTACAATCGCTACACACTCTCTCTGTATCTTCGGAGACCATTCAGATGTCATGGCTTGTAGGCAGACTGGCTTCGCTATGTTCTGCTCCGGATCAGTTCAAGAAGTGATGGATTTGACCGCAGTTCCTCATCTTGCGACTCTGAAGACAAGCATTCCTTTCATCAATTTCTTTGATGGTTTCCGCACATCTCACGAGTATCACAAGATTGAACAAATCGATCAAGACGAGGTAGCTAAGCTCCTTGACCCAGAAGATATCAAGCGTTTCCGCGACCGTGCACTCTCTCCTGAGCGCCCAGTAACACGTGGTACCGCTGAAAATCCAGAGACTTTCTTCACTCATCGTGAAGCTTGCAACCAGTATTATGAAAACATTCCCGAAGTAATAGAAGACTATTTGGTTAAGATTTCAGATATTACCGGTCGTGAATACCACCTCTTTAACTACTATGGAGCAAAGGATGCTGAGAACATTATCATCTTGATGGGTTCTGCAACTGAGGCTGCTCGCGAGGCTATCGACTATCAGATGAAGCAAGGAAAGAAGGTGGGTATGATTTCAGTACACCTCTATCGTCCATTCTCTGTTAAGCATTTGCTCGCTGCTGTGCCTGAGACTGTTAAGCGCATTGCTGTTCTTGACCGTACCAAAGAGCCGGGAGCTGAAGGAGAACCATTGTATCTGGACGTAAAGAGTGCATTCTATGATGTAGAAAACAAGCCTCTGATCGTTGGTGGTCGCTATGGTTTGGGGTCTTCAGATACCACTCCTGCTCACATTATCTCTGTATTCAACAACCTCGAATTAGCTGAGCCTAAGGATCATTTCACCGTAGGTATCGTTGATGATGTTACCTTTACATCGCTTCCTTTGATTGAAGAGATTCCTATGGGTGGCGAAGGTATGTTTGAAGCTAAGTTCTATGGACTTGGAGCCGATGGTACTGTAGGTGCTAATAAGAACTCTGTGAAGATCATTGGTGATAACACCGACAAGCATTGTCAGGCTTACTTCTCTTACGACTCTAAGAAGTCTGGAGGCTTCACATGCTCTCACTTGCGCTTCGGAGATTCTCCAATCCACTCTACTTATCAGGTAAATACACCTAACTTCGTGGCTTGTCACGTTCAGGCTTACTTGAGAATGTACGATGTTATCCGCGGTTTGCAGAAGAACGGAACATTCCTTTTGAACACAATCTTCGAAGGTGAAGAACTTGCTAACTTCATTCCTAACAAGATTAAGCGTTACTTCGCACAGAATAACATCACAGTTTACTATATCAATGCAACCAAGATTGCACAGGAAATTGGTCTGGGTAACCGTACCAACACTATCCTCCAAAGTGCATTCTTCCGTATCACAGAGGTTATCCCTGTTGATTTGGCTGTAGAACAGATGAAGAAATTCATCGTGAAGTCATACGGAACAAAGGGACAAGATGTCGTTGAGAAGAACTACGCTGCCGTAGATCGTGGTGGTGAATACAAGCAATTGGCTGTTGACCCAGCTTGGGCTAACCTCGCAGACGACGCTGAAGACACTACAGACAATGCTCCCGCATACATCAAGGAGATTGTTCGTCCTATCAACGGACAAGTAGGCGACCTCTTGAAGGTTTCAGATTTCGTTAAATACGACATGGTTGACGGTACCATGACAAATGGTTCTTCTGCATTCGAGAAGCGCGGTGTTGAAGCATTCCACCCAGAGTGGACTGCCGAAAACTGTATCCAGTGTAACAAGTGTGCCTATGTTTGTCCTCACGCATGTATCCGTCCGTTTGTTCTCGACGAAGAAGAGCTGAAGGGCTTCGACGATAAGACACTCGAAATGAAGGTTCCAAAGCCTATGGCAGGTATGCACTTCCGCATTCAGGTAAGCACACTCGACTGTGTAGGTTGTGGTAACTGTGCTGACGTTTGTCCCGGTAACAAGCAGGGTAAGGCTCTTGCTATGGTTCCATTCACACACGAACAGAAGCAGATTGACAACTGGAACTACCTCGCAAAGAACGTAAAGAGCAAGCAACACATGATAGATGTACAGAGCAATGTGAAGAATTCACAGTTCGCTCAACCCTTGTTTGAGTTCTCAGGTGCTTGTGCCGGTTGTGGTGAGACTCCTTATGTGAAGTTGATTTCTCAGCTCTTTGGCGACAGAGAGATGATTGCCAACGCTACAGGATGTTCTTCTATCTACTCAGCTTCTTTGCCTTCTACTCCTTATACCACTAATGAAAACAGACAAGGTCCTGCTTTCGACAACTCATTGTTCGAAGACTTCTGCGAGTTCGGTATGGGTATGGCACTCGGAAACAAGAAGATGAAAGAGCGCATCACACTGCTGTTGAATGAGCTTATTGCTAAAGACGATACTCCAACAGAGTTCAAAGAGGCTGCTCAAGCATGGATTGACGGTAAGGACGATGCCGCTGCTTCTAAAGAAGCTACTGCAAAGTTGAAGCCAATGATTGCTGAAGGTGCTGCCAACGGATGCCCCACATGCGCTGAGTTGAAGACACTTGACCACTATTTGGTGAAGCGTTCACAGTGGATTATCGGTGGTGACGGTGCTTCATACGACATTGGTTACGGTGGTCTCGACCACGTAATTGCTTCTGGTGAAGACGTAAATATCCTCGTATTAGATACAGAGGTTTACTCTAACACCGGTGGTCAGTCATCTAAATCGACTCCTCTGGGTGCTATCGCACAGTTTGCTGCTCAAGGTAAGAGAATCCGTAAGAAGGATCTCGGACTCATGGCAACAACCTACGGATACGTATATGTAGCTCAGATTGCAATGGGTGCAGACCAAGCACAGACCTTGAAGGCCATCCGCGAAGCTGAAGCTTATCCCGGACCATCATTGGTTATCGCTTACGCTCCTTGTATCAACCACGGCTTGAAAGCTAAGGGTGGTATGGGCAAGAGCCAAGCCGAAGAGGGTCGCGCAGTTGAAAGTGGCTACTGGCACTTGTGGCGTTACAATCCTCAATTGGCTGAAGAAGGAAAGAACCCGTTCTCACTCGACTCTAAAGAGCCTGACTGGAGCAAGTTCCGCGACTTCCTCTTAGGCGAGGTACGCTACCTTTCTGTACAGAAAGCTTATCCTAATGAGGCAGAAGAATTGTTTGCTGCTGCCGAGCAAATGGCTAAGCTACGCTACCAGAGCTACGTTCGTAAGACGAAGGAAGATTGGTCTGAAACCATTTAAGCAATTCAGATAAAATAACTATCGAAGAGGGCTGTAAATCATTTTACAGCTCTCTTTTTTGTTATTATTAACTCAAAGAAAGTGCAACGCATCTAAAAATGGCCTATATTTGTAGCAATTTATTAATCAATTAAA